>JBBRFX010000104.1:0-14439 GCA_038241275.1 Chitinophagales bacterium | reverse complement strand
AATGCAGAGGGTGGTGTTGCTGTTAATAACGGTGCTGCACTTACTTCTACACAGGGGTCGGTAAGAAAAATTAATGGCTGCCAGGATACTGATAATAACAATGCAGATTTTGATGTGGTTTCGGCACCTGTTCCACGAAATAGTGCTTCTGCTATTGCAAGCTGTGGTCCTGCGGGGCCCACACTAACGGTAACAGGTACCCTAACTAATTTTGGGACTGTATTTATTGGTTCTAATTCTACTTCACAATCCTATAGTTTATCCGGAACTGATTTAACGGGTGCTCCGGGAAATATTACAGTATCTGCTCCTTCAACCGATTTTCAGGTATCCAATAATAACAGCACATGGGGAGCTACTGCAACTATTGCTTATACCTCAGCAACATTGGCTGCCTCACAGGTTTGGGTAAGATTCAGCCCCCAGTCTGCAGGTATAAAATCTGGTAACGTAACAAACCTTGGTGCTGGAGTAACTAATGCTGTAAATGTTGCAGTAAGTGGTACAGGAGCAATAATACCAACCGCTCCCGTTTTATCTGCCAATAGTTTTACTTCATTCGGCAATATTTGCCTGAACACAACAGTTGGACCCAACTCTTTTACTATTAGTGGTAACAATTTAACCACTGCCGATATTACTGTAGGTTCATTAAATGGGTTTACCTATGCTACAACTGCTGCAGGAACTTATAGTCCATCCCTTACTTTAACTCAGTCAGGAGGCGTTTTTTCTCAGCAGGTATTTGTTCAGTTTACACCTATTGCCATTCAATCTTATGATGGCAATATTGTTGTATCCGGCGGCGGGGCTCCATCTATAAATGTAGCAGCAAGCGGATCGGGAAATAATAATGCACCTACATTAACTACCGGTGCAGCATCTGCTATCACTATCAATAGTGCTACACTTGCAGGATCTATCAATGCTAACGGCTGCACAGCCCTTACTGGTTATGGTTTTGAATATAGCCTTGTAAATGGTTTTTTAAATGGTACTGTTGTGGCAGCTTCAAATCTTGCTGCTGGTGCTTATACTGCTAATCTTAATGGCTTAAATGCTTCCTCTACTTATTACTATAAAGCATATGCTACCAATGCCGGTGGAACTGCTTATGGCGTTCAGCATTCCTTCAATACTGCTTCGCCTGTTTTAACAGCCACGCCTTTAACAGCTTTTGGTGCAACCTGTTTAAACATAGCAACCGGCCCTAATAGTTTCACCATTGTAAGTTCAGGACTTAATACCAGTAATGTAAATGTAGGCCCGCTGGCAGGGTATAGTTTTTCTACCACTCAAACAGGCACATATACAAATTCTTTAAGCCTAACACAACCTGGCGGGGTTTACTCACAAATTATTTTCGTAAAGTTTACACCAGTTGCTACTCAGTCATACAATGGAAATATTCCGGTGAGTGGCGGTGGTGCAAATACGCTTAATGTGGTTGTATCCGGCAGTGGTGTAAATGCTGCGCCAACTGTAACTACAGGATCTGCCACAGGTATAACAGCCAATGAGGTTGTGTTGGCTGGTACTGTTGCAGCCATTGGTTGTAGTAATATTACATACTATGGTGTAGAATATAGCAGTATCAGTGGATTTGCAGATGGAAACGGTATAAAAGTTGGCTCTGTAAATATTTCCGGAACAAGTTTTACATCTGCTATTAAAGGCCTTGTTCAGGCCACTACTTATTTCTATAAAGCATACGCAATAAATAATGGCGGTGTTGCATATGGCACACAGCAATCATTTACCACAGTAGCCATTCCTGAAGGATTAGCTATTTATTCCAGTCCTATACTAAGGGGTGGCACACTTCATTACAGTCTTAAATCTATTTTGCCAGGCCATTATGCAGCTAAATTATATAATGTATCGGGCCAGTTGGTTTACAGGAAGGATATGATTCTGCAGGTGAATTTTATAGATGATTCTTTTGTTATACCAGGCAATATTGGTACAGGTGTTTATAGTCTGGAAATAGAGCGTGTAGGTTTTAAAACCAGGAAAGTGTTTATGATCAGATAAATATACTTTTAAATATTTTTTTTAAAAAGGCTTCTGTTCAGGAGCCTTTTTTATTATCCCAATAAAAAAAGGGTATGAAAAATGCCCTTAGGTAAGCCCATAATCAATCTGTTCGCTAGGATGATGCTATGTAATACCGGGGCTTTTCTTAAAATATTTTAATAAAAGATGCAGAATTTTTATTTCCGGCAACTGACAGATTTTCCGTTTACACATGTGGTACTGCTTTTGCAAAGCATTAAACAGAAATTTCTAAAACAAAATTATATATGCAAAAAGGTAACATTAGGGTACAAACGGAGAATATCTTCCCTATTATTAAAAAGTTTTTATATAGTGAGCATGACATTTTTATCCGTGAACTTGTCAGTAATGCAGTAGATGCAACTCAAAAATTGAGAACCTTATCTTCTATTGGAGAAGCAAAAGGAGAGTTGGGCGAGCTAAGGATTGATGTAGTAATTGACAAAGAAAAAAATACACTTACCATTGCTGACAAAGGCGTGGGCATGACAGGAGAAGAAATTGATAAATACCTGAACCAGGTTGCATTTAGCGGTGCAGAAGAGTTTCTGGAAAAATATAAGGGACAAAATGAAACCAATATCATCGGGCATTTTGGTCTTGGTTTTTACAGTTCCTTTATGGTGAGTGATAAAGTAGAAGTATTTAGTAAAAGTTATAAAGAAGATGCAGTTGCAGTAAGGTGGGAATGTGATGGCAGCCCCGAATTTACTTTAGAGGATACAGAAAAGGCAGAAAGAGGTACTTCCATTGTAATGCATTTGAATGAAGAGAGTAAAGAATTTTTGGAAGAGCATAGGGTTAAAGAAGTGTTGGAAAAATTTTGTAAGTTTTTACCAGTACCAATTTATTTTCATGTGGCCAATGAAATTAAAGAAGCGGTTAAAGAAGGAGAGGAACCTATTGAAGAAAAAGCCATCAATAATACACATCCTGCATGGATTAAAAAACCATCTGAACTAACAAAGGAAGAGTATGAAAATTTTTACAGGGAACTGTATCCTTACAGCGAAACGCCATTGTTTTGGATTCATCTGAATGTGGATTATCCGTTTAACCTTACAGGGATTTTATATTTCCCTAAAATAAAACAGAGCTACGAAATACAAAAAAATAAAATTCAGTTATACAGCAACCAGGTATTTGTTACAGACGAAGTAAAAGATATTGTACCCGAATTTTTAATGTTGCTTCACGGTGTTATTGATAGCCCCGATATTCCACTAAACGTTAGTCGTAGTTATTTGCAGGGTGATCCGAATGTAAAAAAGATCAATGCGCATATCACTAAAAAAGTAGCGGATAAATTAGAAGAAATTTTTAATAATGACAGAGCTGCTTTTGAAGAAAAATGGGAGAGCCTTGGATTGTTTGTGAAGTATGGTATGATGACAGACGATAAGTTTTTGGATAAGGCCAGCAAATTTTTTGTAATGCAGGATACCAGCGATAAGTTTCATACACTGGAGGAATACAAAACAGCAACAGCAGACAGTCAAAAAAATAAAGATGGCAAACAGGTGATACTTTACACAACTAACCCTGTGCAGCAGGATGCTTACATTCAGCAGGCTGTAGCCAAAGGTTACGTCGTTGTAAAAATGGAAACACTGGTAGATGCTGCATTTATTAATAGTGTGGAGATGAAGTGGTCTGATACATTGTTTACAAGAGTAGATGCTGATATTGCAGATAACCTGGTAGATAAATCAGAATCTGCAGAAAGTATATTAAGTAAAGAAGATGCAGAAAAATTGAAAACTTTATTTGAACAGCCGCTGGAAGGATTACATATTAATGTTGAAGTAAAAGGTCTGAGCCCGGATGCGCCACCTGTGACAGCTACAAGGCCAGAGCAAATGCGCAGGATGAAAGATATGGCTTCTGTAGGAGGAGGTATGGCTGCTTTTTATGCTCAAATGCCCGATGAAGTAAATCTAACCATTAATGGCAATCATCCTATTTTTGGCAGCATACTGGCCGAGCAGGAAAACGACAAACAACTAAAATTGGTAAAAAACCTGGGTGATCTGGCTTTATTGTCGCAGGGGTTATTAACCGGTAAAAACTTAACGGAATTTATCAGCAGGAGTGTAGACCTGATGGGAAATAAAAATTAAGAAATCATATTTAAATAAATCTTTTAGCCCTGGCCCACGCCGGGGCTTTTTGTTAGAATAACAGCTTCCAGGTATGTAAGTTTTTTTTGTTGAAAAACCTGTTTATAATGCTGCTCTAAAAATAAATGTTTTTGTAAAGGATTGGCATAAATAACAGTTATTTTTCGGGGAGCCCTTACCAGGCTCATTTCAATATTTTCTATTACTCCACTCATTATTATTTCATCAAATGGATTGAACATGAAAATGAAATCAGCATCATCAGGGATTTCAAAATAAAAAGCGTCGTTGTTAAATATTTTAAATACTAAAGTGGGAAACTGTTGTTGGGTTTTTAGAAGGTTAAGTTTAGCAGTATCGCAAAGGTCTTTAGAAAAATCTATGCCCGTAACTTTTTGTACTGCAAAATGAGCTGCTACACTCAATACCCTGCCTTTGCCACAGCCTATATCAATAAAATGTTTTGCCGAGGATATGTTTGCCTGTGTAAATATTTGTTCCAGTAAATCATAACTGGCAGGCATATAAATAGTGGCATGTTCAATGTCAATTCCTTTTTCTTCCAATTCATTCAATTCATCTGCACCCGTTGTATTAATGCAATATTTTTTCTCGCCTTTTATTTCGTTGGAGATAAT
Organism: Chitinophagales bacterium; assembly: GCA_038241275.1. Classification (GTDB taxonomy): domain Bacteria; phylum Bacteroidota; class Bacteroidia; order Chitinophagales; family Chitinophagaceae; genus Ferruginibacter. The sequence continues at coordinate 9,623 of JBBRFX010000104.1, read as the reverse complement.
ATGACTGGCAATACGGATGTTCCAGTTGTGAGCCAGGTAGAAGAAATATTTTATGTAGTTAAGGAATTTCATAGTCATGGTTTGTAGCTAATAGTCACTGTTCCACGGACCATTGCAAAATTTGTAGTTGTATCCAATTATTTATAAAACTGTATAGACTTTCTGCCGGTAGCAATGATAATTTTTAAAATCTTTGAGAATCACATGCTTCAATGGATCATTGACTTTCTCTGAGATCAATCATTTTTAATTGTAAAGTTTTATTTCCGTTCCATTCATTTTCATCTATAGTAAAAATTATATCTACCGGTTTTTTGTTTTCCAGTAATATAAATTTTTCAGCCATATTAAAGCCAATGCCTGTGAGGGTTACATTGTTTTGTTGTAATACAAATCTTAGGTGTAACTCTTTTACAATTTTAGAATATCCGGTATCCTGCACTTTTCTGGCAATAAAAACAGGCCGCATATTTCCAGGTCCAAAAGGTTCCATCTGGCAAATGATATTGTAAAGTTTTTTATTTATATCAGCGAAAGTTATTTCGCTTTCAATGATTATTTCAGGAATCAAAAGATGATCTTCAATAGTAGCTGAAACTACTTCTTCAAATTTAATGCGAAAGGCATCTACATTTTCAGGTAGCATAGAAAGGCCGGCTGCTGCAAAATGGCCTCCAAAGGCTGTAAGATATTCCCTGCATTGATAGATTGCTTCGTACAAATTAAAGCCCACTACACTTCTGGCACTTCCGGTAGCTAATCCTCCACTTAGTGTAAGCACTACTGTGGGGCGGTAATAAGTTTCAATCAATCTTGATGCAACAATTCCCACCACACCTTTATGCCAATGTTCACGGTACACAACCGATGACTTTTTATTGATCGAATATTCATCCATTCCTATTAATTTCAGCGCTTCTTCTGTAATGCTGCTATCAGCTTCTTTTCGGTCGCTGTTGTCAGCATGAAGCATTTCTGCAAATTCCAACGCTTTGGTAAAATCTTTTTCAATAAAAAGCTGTACCGCTTTTTTTGCATCATCCATTCGGCCGGCAGCATTTACTCTTGGAGCAATGGCAAATACCACATTGGTAATATGAAGTGTATTTTGTAAACCGGACAATTGAATTAAGGCTTTAATTCCAGGTGATGGATCGGTATTAATTTTTTGCAGGCCATAAAAAGCCAATACCCTGTTTTCACCTGTCATAGCAACTATATCTGCAGCAATGGCAGTGGCTGTAAGATCCAGGTATTCAAAAATATTTTCTTCCGGAATATTTAGATGTTCTGCAAGAGCGGTTATTAATTTAAAACCCACACCGCATCCACATAGATCTTTGTATGGGTAATTGCAATCTGTTTGTTTGGGGTTTAAAATTGCAACAGCCTTTGGCAAATCAATATCAGGAAGGTGATGATCGCAAATGATAAAGTCAATGTCTAAAGTGGAAGCATAAGCGATTAGTTCGGCTGATTTAATTCCACAATCGAGGCAAATAATTAGGTTGAAGTTATTTGCTGCGGCAAAATCAATTCCCATTTTGCTTACTCCATATCCCTCCCTATACCTGTGAGGGATGTAGAAATCTATCTGTTCGCCGGAATAAATGGAAACAAGAAACTGGTACATGCAGGCTACAGATGTGGTTCCATCTACATCATAATCTCCAAATACCAATATTTTTTCATTGCTTGTAATAGCAGAAATGATTCTGTCAACTGCTTTTTGCATGTCTTTCATCAGCCATGGGCTATGCAACATGTTTAATTGAGGTCTGAAATATTCTTTAGCTAGCTCATAATTTTCTATACCTCTTTGAACCAGCATATTGCTGATAACAGGAGAGATGCCAAGTGATTTTTGAAGAAGTGCAGACTTCTCCTTATCATGGTTTAATATGTTCCAGCGTTTTTCCAAAATCAGTATTTTCTGTCGGTTGTATATCTAACCAATTCTTCCAATGCTTTCCTTGCAGGAGTTTCATCAAATGAATTTAAAATGCCTAAGGCTTCGTCGCGGTAATCAAGCATTTTTTGTTGAGCATATTCAATTCCACCACTTTTAGAAACAACTTCTATAATCTCCTTTACTTTTTGAGGATCTTTATTATTATTTTTTATTGAATAAATAAGTCTTTTTTTAGTAGCGCTGTCAGTATTGTTTAATGTATATATCAACGGCAGGGTGAGTTTTTTTTCTTTTATATCATTGCCGGTGGGTTTGCCAATGTTGTCTGTTCCATAATCAAAAAGATCATCTTTTATCTGGAAAGCAATTCCTACTTTTTCTCCAAAAAATTTCATCTTCTCTGTTATCTTTTCATCTCCCGTAGTACTGTAGGCGCCTACTGCGCAAGCTGATGATAATAAAGAAGCTGTTTTATTTTTTATAATTTCAAAATAAATATTTTCATCAAGATTAAGTTTTCTGGATTTCTCTATTTGTAATAATTCTCCCTCACTCATTTGTCTGACAGCATCTGATAAAATATGCAAATGTTTAAAGTCTTCGTTACTTGTGGCTAGCAGCAGTCCTTTTGATAAAAGATAATCTCCCACCAGTACAGCAATTTTGTTTTTCCATACAGCATTAATAGAAAAAAAACCTCTTCTTTCAAATGATTCATCTACCACATCATCATGTACAAGTGTAGCCGTGTGTAATAATTCTACCAGTGCTGCTGCCCGGTATGTTTTTTCATTTATTTCTCCATGTAATTTTGCGCTCAAAAATACAAACATGGGCCTCAACTGTTTCCCTTTTCTCTTGATAATATATTTCATAATACTATCCAATAACGCAGTATTACTTTTTACCGCATCAGAAAATTTCGATTCAAAAATCTTTAATTCAGCCCCTATAATATCCGTAACAAATTTCATCTTATAAAAAAAGTAGCAATATAATGCAGCATGATACTTAAAAAAATTAAATTATTGGGTAAGGTCTAAATCATTACTGATTATCATAATAAATTTCAAATGCAACATATGAGCTACAATGGGAATCTTAATATAGGTAAAATGATAATTTTGATGAAAAATCAAATTGTAAATAAATGCTAAATAAATTTGTAATTTAATAAGTGATTGAATACCTTTGCTATTAATCAACTCGTATATTTAGAAATCTATTAATCATTAAGTTATGGTAAGCAAAAAGTACAAACTATTTTTAACGGGATTTTTCATGATCCTTGCAATGGGAGCATTCTCACAATCTCAGAGTGGTTACGATGTATATGATTCATCTGTAATATCTGCTAAGAGTATGCCTCAGCAAAACGAATTTTGGAATAATTCATATAATTTCCCTGCAAAACCACGCAACATGTGGGAAATAGGTGTTTCAGGTGGTGCGTTTAATATCGCAGGTGACGTTGATAGCAAATTCCCAACCCTGGGCTTTGGTGTTCATGTAAGAAAAGCTTTCGGTTATGTGTTCTCCATGAGAGCTCAGTATATTAATGGTACGGCGAAAGGATTAAACTGGAACGGTGGTTCTCAGAACTTTTCCAAAAATACAGCTTGGGACAGATACGCATCTATACAGCCAAGTGGTACAGGAGGATATGTATTCCGCAGAGGATATGGTGGAACTCTTTCTCCAACACAGGATAAAGTGTTTTATAATTACAAAAATAAAACCCAGGACTTAAGTCTACAGGGGATTATCACATTAAACAATGTTCGTTTTCATAAGCAAAAAACCGGCTTTGTTTTCTATATTGGCGCAGGTGTAGGAGCTACAGCGTATGAAACTAAAATAAACGCACTTGACCCAAGTGGAAATACTTACGCTGCATTATTTGCAAGTATACCCCAGGGGGTTGCTTATAAAGACCGTAAGGATGTTTTGGATTTGTTAAAAAAAGGTATGGATGATACCTACGAAACTCCTGCACAAAAGCAGGGAAACCGCCGTCCTACCTTAGGCGACAACCAAACTTTGCGTTTCTCTACTACAGCGTTGGCAGGATTGGCTTTCAAGTTAAGTAAGCGTATCAATCTTGCTTTAGAGAACCGACATACATTTATTAAGGATGATCTGCTTGATGGCCAAGAATGGCAGGAGCATCCGGTTGGCGACGCTGTTCTGACAGGTAACTGGGATTCTTACAACTATCTTTCCCTTGGTTTAAATTTCAATCTTGGAGCAAAATCTGTTGAGCCATTATGGTGGTTAAATCCTTTGGATTATGCATACGGCGAATTAAACAATCCAAAACATATGAAACTTCCAAAGCCAATTTTGGATGATACAGATGGGGATGGTGTTATTGACCAGTTAGATCGTGAACCTAATACACCCGCTGGTACTCCAGTAGATACTCATGGTGTTAGTTTGGATACTGATGGTGATGGTGTTCCGGATAGCAAAGACAAGCAATTGATTACTCCTACAGAGTGTCAGCCTGTTGATGCTGATGGCGTTGGTAAATGTCCAGATCCTGAGTGTTGCAAAAATATGGCAGCAGTTGTTACTGCAACCTGTCCTACAGACTATCCAAGTGTAACTTTTAAAGGAAATGGAACATCATTAACAAACGATGCAAAAGCTTTACTTTCTACTGCTGCAGCAAAACTAAAAGCAAATCCAAATTGTACAATAACTGTAAATGGTTATCCGGAAGCGTCTAAAGCTTCTCAGGCTGTTGCACAAAAACGATTGGATGTTATCAGAAACTATTTAGTTGAAACTGAAGGTATCAGTACTGACAGAATTTCTACTAATGCAGAAGTTGGTGGTGGCGATAAAAATACTTTAGATATCAAATCTAACTAGTATACTATATTTATATTGTATTTTTTGCTAAAGTAATAAACCCTCCTTTGTGGAGGGTTTATTACTTTACGGGCTTTACAAAATCATTAACGATTTGGTTTTGGACATTTAATTAAATAAACTCATATTCGCAAAAAACCGTTAATTTTACAACTCTTTATGAAATTAGTAAAAGTATTTTCTGGTCTTATTCTGTTAAGTTTCCTTCTTCTTTCTTGCAGTAAGTATAGTAAAGTAGAAAAAAGCAAGGATGTTGAATATAAACTCGTAAAAGCTGATGAATATTATGGTAAAAAGAAATACCGTTTAGCACAACAGTTATACGAAAGTTTATTTCCAGTGTATAAAGGAACACAGAAGTTTGAAGATCTTTACTACAAATACGCTTATTGTTTTTACTACCAGGGTCTGTATAGCGATGCAGAAAATCTTTTTAAAGGTTATCTTGAGGTTTTCCCCACAAGTTCAAGGGCAGAAGAAGTGGATTATATGAGAGCATACTCCTATTATAAAAGAAGTCCTAAATTGGAACTTGAGCAGGTGAACACAGTAAAGTCCATGAATATGATGCAAAGTTTTATCAACACTCATCCTGGTTCTCCAAAGAATATAGAAGCATCAGAAATAATTGATAAAAGCAGGGCAAAACTTGAACAAAAAGAATTCAGATCGGCGCAATTATACTACAATCTTGAAAAGTACAGGGCAGCGGCTATTACTTTTACTAACCTGCTTAATAAATATCCTGAATCATTAAAGGGTGAAGAATACAAATTGATGGTGATTAAGTCATATTATAGATTTGCAAAAATGAGCTATATTGACAAGCAAATAGAGCGATATGAAAAAGTGGTAGATGAATATGAAGATTTTGCAGACAGGTATCCTGATAGTAAATTATTAAAGGATGCAGAAGAATATAACAATTTAAGTAAAACTCAAATAAAAGAAATACAAAATGAGCAAAATTCGTCGTCAGTTAAGCGGTAATACAAGCAGTTCGGTAGAACCCAAAAGATTATCTGAATTAAAAGACAAAACAGGTAATTTATATGAGTCTATCAACATTATCTCTAAAAGAGCCAATCAGATAAATATTACTATTAAAGAAGAGTTACACAATAAGCTGGAGGAATTTGCCAGCCATACAGATAGCTTGGAAGAAATTCATGAAAATAAAGAGCAGATAGAGATATCCCGTGCATACGAGAGAATGCCTAACCCTGCGCTTTTGGCTACTACTGAGTTTCTTGAAGACAAAATTTATCATCGCAAAAGCGACGAAGATCTGTTTAGCTGATATTCTTAATTTTACCGATTCTTTTAAATAAGAAATCATATTTTTAACGACGGTTGTATAACCGTCGTTTTTATTTATGCTGAAAAATAAAAAAATATTACTGGGAGTAACTGGCAGTATTGCTGCTTACAAAACTGCTACGATTATACGTCTTCTTATAAAAGCCGGTGCAGAAGTTAAAGTTATAATGACTCCTTCTGCTACAGATTTTATATCAGCACTTACATTGAGTACTTTATCTAAAAATGAAGTGCTTTCTAAAATATCGGATAATAGCACCTGGGCTAATCATGTAGAGTTGGGCAGGTGGGCAGATATAATGATAATTGCACCACTAAGTTGTAATACCCTTTCCAAAATGGCAATAGGTGCTTGCGATAATTTACTATTGGCAATATATCTTTCTGCAACCTGCCCTGTAGTGGCAGCACCAGCTATGGATGAAGATATGTGGATGCACCCTTCTACCAAAAAAAATATCGCAACAATTGAAGCATATGGCAATAAAATAATTTCTGTAAATAAAGGCGAATTAGCCAGCGGGCTTTTCGGGGAAGGAAGAATGGCAGAACCAGAGGAAATTATGACGTGGCTTTCTGATTATTTTTTAAAAAATAAGCAACTGCTCAAAAAAAAAGTGATGATAACTGCAGGTCCAACCCATGAAGCATTAGATCCTGTTCGCTTTGTGGGTAATGCATCATCCGGTAAAATGGGCATAGCACTTGCTTTGGATCTTCATAACCGTGGTGCAGAAGTTACATTGATCATTGGCCCCACTTCTGAAAAATTACCGGTAGGTTTAAAAGTTTTAAAAGTAGTATCTGCAGAACAAATGTATAATGCTTGTATTGATAACTTTGAAAATATTGACTGGGCCATTATGAATGCGGCAGTGGCAGATTATACGCCTGCAACAAGTGAAACTCAAAAAATAAAAAAGAACGAAGAAGAACTCGTAATACGGTTTATAAAGACAAAAGATATTATGAGAAAATTGGGCGAATTAAAAAGAGACGATCAACTTTTGATAGGTTTTGCGTTGGAAACCAATAATGAAAAAGAGAACGCATTAGGCAAACTACAATCCAAAAATGCAGATATGATCGTTCTTAATTCATTAAATGACGAGGGGGCCGGATTTGGAGGCGACACCAATAAAATAACTATTTTTACAAAAAAAGGTGAGGAGTATCATTATGATACCAATTCTAAAACAGCCATTGCTGCTGATATTATAAACACTATTATTAAATATTCAAATGAATAAAATCATCTTTTTAATTTTCCTTTCGCTGGGAGTATCTATTACTCATGCACAGGAGTTGAATGCAAGAGTAACTGTGGTGGCTAACCGTGTTGGTAATACTGTAAACAGAAATACTTTTCTAACACTTCAAACTGCACTCAATAATTTTTTAAATAATAAAAAGTGGACATCAGAAACTTATGCTGCCAACGAAAAAATTGATTGTAACTTTCTCCTGAACCTTGAGCAAACATCTGAAGCAAACGTGTATGCTGCATCCCTTACAGTACAGGCCGCCCGCCCGGTTTTTAATACCACTTATCTTTCACCAATTATCAATTTTAAGGATGATAATGTATTGTTCAAATATGTAGAATTTCAGATACTGGAGTTTAACGAAAACAGGGTAGGTGGATCAGATGCATTGGTATCCAATCTCACCGCTGCATTTGCATATTATGCTAATTTAATTTTGGCATTTGATCATCTCTCATTTGCCCCGAAAGGAGGCGATATTTATTTTCAAAAAGCACAGAATATCGTAAACAATGCTCCGGATGGACGAGGGATTAGCGGATGGAAAGCTTTTGATGGAATTAGAAACAGGTACTGGTTGGTAGAAAATATGCTTAACAGCCGTTATAATATCATGCATGATGTGTATTATAATTATTACAGACTGGGTATGGATAAAATGTATGAAGATGAAAAAGCATCCAGAACAGAGATGTTGAATGTTTTAAATCTCTTGAGCAACTTCAACAACGAAAATCCCAACACAATGATTAACCAGTTTTTCTTCCAGGGAAAATCTACAGAACTCATAAAAATATTTTCTAAAGCGATGCCTATGGATAAAGCAAGGGCATTGGAATTATTACAAAAACTTGATCTTACCAATGCTGGTACATACAAAGAACAATTGAAATGAGATACTTAAGCTTAGTTGTAATTTTAGTTGCTTTATTGTTTTCTTCCTGTTCAAAAAAAAAGGTTCCCTCAGATATATTGATGCCAGAAAAAATGCAGGCGGTATATTGGGATTATATCAGGGCAGATGTTTTTGCAAATGAATTTGTAAAAAAAGATTCTTCTAAAAATATTGAGATAGAAAACGCCAGGCTTCAGCAGGCAATATTTAAATTACATAAGGTTACAAAAAGCGAATTCTATAAAAGTTATGATTATTATCTTAATCACCAATTGCTGATGAAAGAAATGATTGATACTATGTTAGCGAGACAACAAAAGCTAGTAATAATACCTAAAAAATTGGATTTTAAAAAAGATACATTCAGCCTTAATCCTATTAAATTTTTGTATAAAAAACCAATTGATGAAAAAAGTTTTTAAAAATGCAGAGGAAGCATTAGCTGATATTAAAGATGGCCAGGTGCTGATGCTGGGAGGATTTGGCTTATGTGGTATTCCGGAAAATTCAATCGCAGCATTGGTAAAAAAAGAAGTAAAAATGCTTACCTGTATTTCTAATAATGCAGGGGTGGATGATTTTGGAATTGGCCTGATGTTGCAGAAAAAACAGGTAAAGAAAATGATTGCTTCCTATGTAGGTGAAAATGCAGAATTTGAAAGGCAGTTATTGAATGCAGAACTGGAAGTGGAATTGATACCCCAGGGAACACTTGCTACAAGGTGTATGGCTGCAGGATATGGAATGCCTGCTATTTTTACACCTGCCGGCGTTGGAACAGAAATAGCAGAAGGAAAAGAAGTAAGAAACTTTAATGGAAAAGATTACCTGTTGGAATACGCTTTTGACGCAGATTTTGCCATTGTAAAAGCATGGAGGGGAGATACAGAAGGGAATTTAATATATAAAGACACTGCCAGAAATTTTAATCCTCTGATGGCAATGGCTGGTAAAGTAACGATTGCAGAAGTAGAAGAGTTGGTGCCTGCCGGAACATTGGATCCCAATCATATTCACACGCCTGGCATTTTTGTAAATCGTATTTTTCAAGGTAGTAATTATGAAAAGAGGATTGAACAAAGAACAACAAAGAAAAATTAGCCAATTAGCCAATTAGCCAATAAGCCAATTCGATATGTATTATAATAGTTCATGTGCTAATACTGTTATTTAATTGGCCCATTATCATTTAATCTTATTATCACATTTTTTTTATGGCTTTAGATAAATATCAAATTGCTCAACGTATTGCCAGGGAGTTAAATGATGGTTACTATGTAAATCTTGGAATTGGAATTCCTACATTGGTAGCTAATTATATTCCCGGGGGGATGCATGTAGTATTGCAAAGTGA
>JBBRFX010000103.1:0-14685 GCA_038241275.1 Chitinophagales bacterium | reverse complement strand
TTTTTTGATGATTATCTACAACCCAGGTTTTGATGTCATTAAAAATTTCCTGCTGCGGTTTCCATTTATAAATGGGCAGGCCAAAAGTAGATTCAGTAATAAATACATTACATTTTACCGGTTCAAATGCTGTAGATATGCCATCATCTTCCAGTTTAAAATCTCCGGTAAAGACCCAAACTTCATCTTTGTAACTAATCTTTACCTGTGCCGATCCAATTATATGACCGGCAGGAAAGAAGGAAACGGATACCCCGTTCATAAAAATGGTCTCAGCCCAACCCGCAGTTTGGTAATCATTGTCACCCAGCCTTAGTTGAAGCAGGGGTTTGGATTGCTCATGGCAGAGATAATGTTTACTTCCCCATCTTGCATGATCACTATGGGCGTGGGTGATAATAGCTTTTTCCACAGGTTTCCAAGGGTCTATATAAAAGCCGCCCAGCGGGCAGTAAAGGCCTTTGTCGGTAAATTCTATTAGAGCCATTTATATTTTTTACGATTTTGATGTGGGCAATATTTGAAACATACTTTGATCCAAGAAAATAACCTGCCAAAATGTAAAAAGTTCCCGTACAAAAATTAATTTATTATGGTGGGTACTCTATATTGAATCCTTTGTGCTATTTTGCAATACCAAAATTTTAAAAAATGAAGAAAGTTTTACTCCTTACAGTATTGTTGTCAATGCTTGCCACTTTAGGGTTTTCTCAATCGGATAACCTATGGTCATTAAGCAATAAAAGCAGCAGTACCATTATTAAAGACAAAGCTGTTGCCAGACAATCGTTTCCTACAGCATTCAAGTTATTTGACTTGAATATTACCCCTTTAAGGCAGCAATTGTTTTCTATCACAGGCAGTAGCTCCCTAAGGCATTCTGCCATTATTTCTTTACCAAATGCTGATGGCGGGATCGAAAAATTTGAAGTGTTTGAAGCTTCTAATTTTGAGCCTGCATTACAGGCAAGGTTCCCTGAAATAAGGGCATTTTCCGGTAAAGGGATAACTGATAAGTCTGCATCCTTAAAAATGAGCATTTCTCCCCAAGGCATACAGACCATGGTATTTAGAACTGAAAAAGAAAATGAGTTCATTGAACCTTATTCAAAGGATCATACAGTGTACGCTGTATTTCATTCTCAGAGAAAAGCAGGGCAATTACCATGGACCTGTTCTACAGAAGATAAAGTAATGTTTGACGGTATTAACCAGGGACTGGGTAATAACCTTGCTCCTGAAAGTTCTGCAGGAGAATTGAAAACCATGCGCCTTGCACAGTCATGTAATGGAGAGTATTCCAACTATTTTGGTGCTTTTAACGCTACTCAGGTAGCATTGGTATTGGCAGCATTTAATGCAACATTAACCCGTTGTAATGGAGTTTATGAAAAGGATCTGGCATTACATCTTAATCTGATTGCCAATACAGCAGATGTTATTTATTATGATCCGTTAACGGATCCCTATACAACTTTAGGAGCATGGAATGGACAATTGCAGGCAACACTAACGGCAATTATCGGGGATGCAAATTATGATATCGGGCATATGTTCGGTGCTTCTGGCGGGGGTGGAAATGCCGGTTGTATTGGTTGTGTTTGTAATTCTGGTAAGGGTAGTGGTATCACTTCACCTGCAGATGGCATTCCGCAGGGAGATAATTTTGATATTGATTATGTGGTACACGAGGTAGGTCATCAATTAGGTGCCAATCATACTTTTTCCATGTCAAACGAAGGGACAGGAGTAAATAAAGAGGTGGGTTCAGGTATTACCATTATGGGATATGCAGGTATTACGGCCCAAGATGTAGCACCACATTCGATTGATATATTCCATCAAGCTTCCATTGGGCAAATTCAGGCTAATTTGGCAACAAAAACTTGTCCGATAACTACCAATATTATGGCCAATAATGCAACCCCGGTAGTTGCACCTTTTAGTAATTATACAATACCTATTAGTACTCCATTTGAACTTACTGGTTCAGCTACGGATGCTAATGTAGCCGATGTGTTGACTTATTGCTGGGAGCAGAATGATAATTCAACAACTACAGGAGCAAACAGTGTTGCGAGCCAAACTAAACTAACCGGTCCAAACTGGCTATCCTTTATTCCTGCCACAACTCCAACCAGAACTTTCCCAAGATTGTCATCTGTTCTTACAGGTGCGCTCACAACAGGTCCTTTACCAGGGGGAGACGCTGGTGTTTTAATTGAGGCTTTAAGTTCAGTTTCAAGAACATTAAACTTTAGATTAACCGTTAGAGATAACAGTCCTTACGTTTCATCAGGTGCTAATATAAAAGTTGGTCAAACAGCTTTTACCGATATGGTAGTAACGGTTACCAATACTTCCGGTCCTTTTGCGGTTACTACTCCTAATACAAATTTATCATGGCCGGCTGCTACGTCTCAAACAGTTGTTTGGTCGGTAAATAATACAACCGCTGCTCCGGTTAGTTGTGCCAATGTAAAAATTCTTTTATCAACTGACGGCGGACTTACTTTTCCAACTGTATTGGTTGCAAGTACTCCAAATGATGGTACAGAATCTGTGTTGATTCCAAATACACCCAGCACAACTGCAAGAATTAAAGTAGAATCTATTGGCAATATCTTTTTTGATATTTCCAATACCAACTTTATTATTACTATTCCTCCAACCGGCTTTACATTTAATACTACAACAGCTACAACTGTTGGTTGTGCAGGTCCAACATCTGCAGATATAACGCTTGGTACCACTGCAACCGGTGGTTTTACAACTCCGATTGTTTTAACTGCATCCGGCGTTCCTGCCGGTGCAACTGTTTCGTTTGCACCATCACCACTTGCACCAGGTAGTGCAACGGTTGTTACTTTAAATAATACGCAGTTATTAGCAAACGGAACATATAATATCAGTATCAATGGTACTGCTGGTGCATCTGTTCAAAATACAACCGTTACTTATATTGTTTCTGCAGGCACTGCACCAACCATTGCTACACAACCAGCAGCGGTGGCTGCTTGTGTAGGTACAAATGCTGTGTTTACAGTTGCTGCTTCTGGCGCTGCAGTTACAGGCTATCAATGGCAATTAAGTACAGACGGTGGAACCAACTATACAAATATTGCAGGCGCAACGGCTGTATCTTATACAGCAACAGCGGTTACAATTACCATGAATAATTACCGTTACAGAGTAATTGTTACAGGGCAATGTGGTACTGCCACATCAACGGCAGCAATACTTACTATGCAAACGGCTCCTGCTATTACAGTACAACCTGTAAATGCAGTAGAGTGTGTTGGCAATAATGCTGTGTTCAATGTTACAGCAACCGGTACCGGTCTTAATTATCAATGGCAATTGAGTACTGATGGAGGTTTAACCTATTCAAATATTGCTGCTGCAAATGCAAATACATATACAGTTACATCTGTAACATTGGTGCAAAATAACAACCGTTACCGGGTAATCGTTACCGGCACCTGTCCGGCTGCAGTTACATCTAATGCAGCTATACTTTCAGTTGGAAATGCGGCTGCTATTGCTGCACAACCAGTGAGCACAACCGTATGCGTCGGTCAAACGGCGACTTTCTTAGTTACAGCTACGGGTTCTTCTTTAACCTATCAATGGCAACAAAGTATTGATGGCGGTGCCAACTTTACCAATATTGCCGGTGCTACTACTGCTACATTAAGTTTGCCTTCTACAGTAGCTACACAAAACGGGTATCAGTATCGGGTAAATGTGTTTAGTTGCACACCAACCCCAATCACATCCAATGCTGCTATATTAACTGTAAATACTTTAATCGCCATTAATACACAGCCATCAGCAATGGTACTGTGCGAAGGAAGCAATGCTACTTTTAGCGTGGCTGCCGTAGGCACAGGCGCCACTTACCAATGGCAGGTATCTGCCACAGGATGTGCAGGAACATTTACCAATATAGTAGGTGCCACAACCAATGCGTTGGCAATAAATAATACCATTGCTTCGCAAAATGGATATGGCTACAGGGTAGTTGTTACCGGAACATGTAACACTGTTACTTCTTCCTGTGTAACATTAACCGTAAATACAGCAATAGTTGTAACATCACAACCTGCAAGTACTTCGGCTTGTTTGCCAACTCAAACTACGGCTTCCTTTAGTGTTGCAGTTACGGGCACAGCGCCTACTTATCAATGGCAGCAAAGTATCAATGCTGGTACTACCTGGACCAATATAACCGGTGAAACAACAGCCACATTAAATCTTACCGGGTTAACCGCTTCTATGACCGGTAATCAATACCGGGTTGTATTAAATGGTACCTGTACCAGTAATTTAAATTCATCTGCAGCTACATTAACTGTAAATACGCTTGTTAATATTACCAGTCAACCTGTTAATACCAGCATTTGTGCCGGAGCATCTACTGCATTTAATGTAATTGCAACAGGCAGCACCATTACCTATCAGTGGGAAGTAAGCATCAACGGCGGACCGTTTGTACCTCTTAGCAATGGCGCACCTTATACAGGTGTAACCACTCCTTCTCTAAGTATAACAAATGCGGGTACTATTTTAAATAGTTACAGGTATCGGGTGATTGTGGCTGGTGTTCCCTGCGGATCTGTAACTTCCAGTGTGGCTACATTAACAGTTAACCCATTGCCAAGCGCAGTATTGGTAGCAGCAGAATACAACAGGTTAACTCCTTATATAAACACTGCGTTATTTACTACCGTTAGTCCGGCAGGAAATTATACTTACCAATGGAAAAAAGATGCTGCTATACTTGCAGGTGCAACCGGAGCTTCTTTACCTGTAAATGTTGATGGATTTGGAGAGTATGATGTTACTGTAACGAATGCAGTTACCGGTTGTAGTGTAACAACCAATAAAGTAAGAATTTCTGACTCTGCCAGCAATATGGTTTTTGTTTATCCAAACCCAAGCAGTGGCCAGTTTCAGGTAAGGTATTATCGCTCAACCAATGCAGATAATGCATATTCCGTAACTGTGTTTGACAGTAAAGGTGGGAAAGTGTTTTATAAACAATTCCCCATTGCTGCACCATACAGCAGAATGGATGTAAACCTTAAAAATGCAACTGCCGGCATATATATGCTTGAAGTAAGGGATGCAAAAGGTAAACGTCTTGCCAGCTCTGGTGTAATGATTGTGAGGTAAAATATAATTAGATTAATTAAAAGGCCGCTCCTGTATGGGGCGGCTTTTTTGGTGTTAAATGGTTTTGGATGTTGACAGGAAGTAAGGAGTATGGTTTACAAAAAATGGTAATTTCTCCTGTAATGTTACAACGGTAAATGAAGCGTTTGCCAATATCACTACCTGTTTCTCAGATTTATAAAAAGTAAATGGGCTGGAAATATTTAACCTGCAAAGCTGTATGTAGGATTTATAATAAAATGGAGCGAAGCAGATGATGCACGAGTATTCAGCATTAAATCAAATACAATAAGTAAAAAATATATGACAGCAAAAAAACTGTAGCACAACAAAACATTATTATATTATAAAAGCATCCTTTTAATTGGATGCTTTTATAATATAAATTTATCAGGATAATAATGTTACCAGGCTTTGCTATAATTGCCATTTAATATTTTAACGAAGTAGAGATTTTTATTTTCAAAATAGTCGGGCATTAGCGCATTCTTTTGCAGAAACACCGGTTTGAAATGGTAGTCGCTAAAAATCCTGTATGGATAATCATTTAAGTGATTTATGAGGTCATTGGGATACAAGCTTAATAATTTTGTAAACTGAAGGGTGATTTCAAATCCTTTATATGTTAAGTCTGAAGGAATACCTTTATATTTCTTAAGATAAATATCTTTAAGCCTTTTGCTGTAGCTGTCCCATTTATTATTATAAAATGGCGAAGTATAATAAACAGGAAAATCTTTCAGTTTTTTATTTTTTATTATAGAAGAAAAACCATCCCAGTTGGGCATACCAATCAAAGTAACAGGGTAGGTTTTGCTGATAGATTGCACGTAAGTAGCTAAACTATTTGCAAAGCTTTCATTCAGGCTTCCTCCAATAATTACAGATTTTCTGTTGCTATCCAGTTTGTTTATCAGAACAGAAAAAACATCATTGATATTGATGACTTCTATTTTAATTAATGGCTTTCCATCGGGTTGATTGATTCTCTTGAACTGCTCTTCTACAGAATTTTCCTGCGAACCTGGTTTGCGTACCAGGTAGATTTTGTCTGTACCATGGTTTTGAAGTATATGCGCATAAATTGCTTCGCAATGTGCCTTAAGGGTAGGATTTACAATAACCATAAAAGGATTGACTGTGACGCCACCGTCGTTGGGATGTGTGGCAGAAATAAAAGGTATATTTTTTTGTTTTGCAAAATTGGCCAGTTGTATATATTCCTGGTCTTTTACAGAACCAATAATCAGGTCAAGGCTGTCTAATTGTTTATTAAGAATTAATGCAGGAATAGTTTGCGTATAAGATTTTGAATCGTAAATACGGGTATCAAAATTTACATTGGGAATGGGTAAACTGTCTAATGCAATTTGTGCACCCTGCACAAAGTCAAGGCCCTGCAAAGTAAATTTTGGAAATTCTTTTTTATAACGATAATCGTTGTCGTTAAAAGCAGAGTCCAGGTAAAGTGGTGCAAAAATAGCCACTTTAAAATTTCGCAGGGGTTTAATGGTATCCGGTTGTGCACTTGCTCCCATCCACTGGGTACAAAGCAGGATGCCTAATAAAATAAGGTTGTTCTTTTTTTGCATATTCAGGGTTTCGTACTTCAAGAAAAATTATTCCCATTCAATTGTTGCCGGAGGTTTGCTGCTGATATCGTAAACTACCCGGTTTATTCCTTTTACATTATTGATAATCTCATTGCTCACATCTGCCAGGAATTCATAGGGCAGGTGTGCCCAGTCTGCTGTCATACCATCCACCGATGTTACCGCTCTTAGTGCAACGGTAAATTCATAAGTTCTTTCATCACCCATTACACCCACACTTTTTACAGGCAATAAAATAGAACCAGCCTGCCACACTTTATCATACAAACCTGTTTTTTTCAGCAGATCGGTATACACTTTATCAGCATCTTGCAATAACCGTACCTTTTCTTCTGTTACTTCACCCAGTATCCTGATGGCCAGCCCGGGCCCGGGAAAAGGATGCCGGTTAAGCATTGCGGCAGGTATGCCAAGTTCTGCACCTATCTTTCTCACTTCATCTTTAAACAATGATCTCAGGGGCTCTACCAGCTTTAACTTCATGGTTTCGGGCAGGCCGCCAACATTGTGATGGCTTTTTATAGTAGCCGAAGGACCATGCACAGATAATGATTCAATCACATCCGGGTAAATAGTGCCTTGTCCAAGAAATTCAATGCCAGTTATTTTTTGTGCTTCCTGGTCAAATACATCAATAAAACAACTTCCAATGGCCATTCTCTTTTCTTCCGGCAAAACTTTGCCTGCGAGTTTGGTATAAAAATGTTCCCGGGCATCTACCCCTGTTACATTAAGGCCAAGTTCTTTATAAATTTCCAGCACTTCTTCAAATTCATTTTTGCGCAATACCCCGTTGTCTACAAAAATGCCATAAAGATTTTCCCCAATGGCTCTGTGAATGAGAGTAGCAGCTACCGTACTATCCACACCGCCACTAAGGCCCATTACCACTTTGCTGTTGCCCAATTGTTTTTTTAGTGCAGCAACGGTATCTGTTATATAGTGTTCGGGTGTCCACTCCCGTGCGCAACCGCAGATATTAACAAGGAAGTTTTTTATAATCGTTTTTCCTTCTGTAGAGTGATATACTTCCGGGTGAAACTGCAGGCCATAAATGGCATGGGCAGCGGCTTTGCCCGATTTAAAAGCAGCTACCGGTATGCTTTCTGTAGTGCCCAATAATTCAAATCCTTGCGGCAGTTCTTTAATGGTATCGCTATGGCTCATCCAAACCTGCGAGGATGGGGGAAGATCCTGCAAAAGGGCATCATTTACAGAAATGTTAAAACTGGCTCTTCCATATTCTCTTTTATCACTTTTGGCCACCAGCCCCCCAAAAATTTTGGCAGTAAGCTGGGCTCCATAGCATACTCCCAATACCGGCCATTTTTCTGCCATTGCTTTTACATCCACCATGGGTGCATTTTCTTCATTTACAGAGAAAGGAGATCCGGAAAGGATAATGCCTTTTAATGTGGGATCTAACTTTATATCCTTATGAAAAGGAACAATTTCGCAGTATACATTGGCTTCTCTTACAACACGGGCTATGAGTTGTGTGTATTGGGAACCAAAATCGAGGATAAGTATCTTTTCTGTCATAACGCTGCGAAGGTAAATCAAATACACTTTAATTTTTTGATACTAAAAAAGGGAAATGGTTTTATACCGGTATAAAAGGTTTGTATATATCAGAATTTATTCCAAATCTTTGCTTCACATAAATGTACACACATGAAAAAAATATTATTGTTTGTTACAATCATTTGTTTAGCTACTGCCTGCCAGTACAAATCGGGTAGTGGAGATTTAGTAACACAGACCCGTAATTTGGGTGATTTTACCGGGGTAGATGTGGGTGGGGGATTTGATGTGGAAATAAAAACAGGGAGCAGTATTAAAGTGGTGGTAGAGGCAGATGATAATGTTATTGATGACATAAAAACTAGCATTGATAATGGCCAATTAAAAATCTCCCTGAAAAACGGAATGAGTTATAATGATGTGCATATGAAGGTTTTTGTAACGGCGCCTGAAATAAACAAGATCAGCGGTTCGGCGTCGGCCGATGTGGAAGTAAAAGATGAACTGAGTTCAGAAAATAAAATTGTTTTAAATGCATCGAGCGGGAGCAGTATAAAAGCAACTTTAAATGCCCCGGAAACAAATGCTGATGCCAGCAGCGGAGCAGAAATAAACCTTAAGGGCCGTACCAGAAATTTTGATGCACAGTCCAGCAGCGGAGCTTCTGTAAATGCATCTGATTTATTAAGTGAAAATACCATTGCATCATCAAGCAGTGGAGGAACAGTAGAAGTGCATGCAAGCGTGAAGTTGAATGCAAAGGCCAGCAGTGGGGGCTCAGTATCATACAGAGGCGCAGCAACGGTTATTTCAAATGTAAACAGCGGTGGGTCTATTAATAAAAAAGAATAAATCAACTGCCATGCATAATCCATAAAAAAAGCTGTAAAAAATTCATAGCTAAATTATTTTTTTCTCTGGGAACAACATTTCTGCTTCTTCCAAATTTTTTGAATACATTTTTCATCTGCGTGAAATGGTATTTATGTTTTACCAGTTCATAAATGACAGCCAAAATAATCCTACGGCCTGTTTCCTCAAAAAAAATACTGTAATAAATTTTTTAATTTATAATGCCAGTAAAATCTTTGGTGTATATTTAATTGCTAATTTCTGTAGCTCATCGTTTACCGGGTACATTTTAAAATCAATACCTGTATGATAGTAAATCCAAATTCTTTCGAAATATTCAACAGGATTTTAAAACGTCATTTTTAATTTTAATGTCCCAAATCTGGTATTCTTCAGTTTTGTTTATTGAGGCACAATTTTAAGAAGGATTTATACTATTTAGCAGATGAAAGAGCGATTCTACAGAATTTTAAATATTAAGTTTTCAGAGTCCAGCCAGGTACTCGACCTATTGACAGTTCAATTTTTCCTGGGTCTTGCAAATGCATTTTTAAATATTGTAGCTTTTACCCTTTTTGTATATAATTTTTCTGTAGAAACACTACCCATTGTTTACCTGTGTGCAGCGGTACTTTTATTGCTGTGCACTATAGTTTATGAAAAAATTGAACATTGGTTAACTCCTCCGCAATTGCTGAAATTTATTATAGGCATTTCTGCTCTTTTATTAGCCATCATATGGATTGGACTTTTGTTTGGCAACAAAAATAATTTCATTTTTATTTTACTGTTAAGCAATACCCTAGTTTACATGATCATAAGTTATGCTTTTTGGGGATTGGTATCGTTACTTTTTAATGTAAGGGAAAGCAGGCGGGTTTTTTCTGTAGTTGGCTCGGGGGATATACCGGCCAAATTGATAGGATATCTTGCGGCACCTTTATTGATCTCATTATTAGGTATTAATAACATGATTTGGGTGGCAATACTTTTTTTGCTGATTGGATTTGGAGTCTTTGATAGCGTTATCAGGAAAAAAAAATGGGATCAAATCCGTCAAAAAATACATTCTGCTGATCACCATGAAGCAGTTAACTTAAAAAAAACTGACCTCTTGAGTTTTTTCTTTAAGGATAAACTCATTTTTACCATTTCTCTTTTATCAATACTTAGTTATAATGTATTTATTCTGATAGACTTTACATTTATTGCGCAGGTAAAAAACCGGTTTGAAAACATCTCGGATCTTGCCATTTATATCGCAACATTTTTTGCCCTGGGCAGAATTGTTGCACTGGTGTTTAAACTTATTTTTACAAGCAGGGTAATTGAGCGTCTTGGTATTATTAATTGTTTATTTATTACTCCTGTCACACTCTTCCTTTTCTGTCTGTTATTTTTAGTGTTTGGCAATAATGCAGATTACAACGTATTTATTTTTGGCGCAATGGCCATGCTTACAGAAGTACTAAGGTCTACGATGCAGGAACCTGTTTTTTTTATATTATTTCAACCGCTAAAAGAGCAGTTGAGATTAAAGGGGCATATCATATCTAAGGGGTATATGATGCCTCCTTCGCTAATTGTAGTTGGATTGTCGCTGTGGTTTCTGTATAAAACTGAAACACCCATAACCATATTATTTACCATTAAGATCATCCTTGTAAACCTTTTTATATGGGCCGTTATAATTATTTTTATACAAAAGGCTTACCTAAAAACATTATATAGTTCTATTAAAAAAGGAATCATAGATAGCGAAGACTTTTACATTAGCGATCAGACCGGGATAAATTTACTTATCAATAAAGTAAAGGCGGGTAAAAATATAGAAGTAGTTTATGCATTGAATTTGCTTGAAAAAGCCAATTACTCCGGGCTGGATGAATTGCTGATGGAACAATTGACTGAAAGTAAGGATACAGAAGTGAGGAAATACATTTTAGAGGAAATAGATAAAAAAGGAAAAGTAGATTCCGGAACTTTAAAAAAGATATTGCAACAGGAGACAGTTGAAAAAATACAGCAGAAAATTATAGCAGTTCTGTGTAAGCATGATCCTGACTTTCTTAAAACTTTATTTGAAACCTATGCTGAACAGAGCAGTGAAATTAAAAAAATTATTATTATTAACCTTTTAAATCAAAAGGAGTTTACCTATTTATTTAAGGCGGGCAATGAAATTAATAATCTGATGCTTTCTGGTGATCCGAAAGAACGTGAACTGGCTTTAAATATTATCAGTAAAGTAAAATTTGTGCAATTTGCGGGTGAAATGGAAAAGTTGATTAATGATAGTGAAACCTCTGTAAGAAGGCTCGCAATAACAGTTGCTTGTAAGCTAAAAATAAAAAGCTTGCTTCCTCACATTTTAGAACTCTCCAATCAGCCTTCTAATAAGTATCTTGTTTTAAAAGCATTGCTGTCTTACGGAGATGTACTTTTTCAGGATATTCAATTGTTGGATAATAAAGCATTTGAAAAATATTCAAATGACCTGATTAAAATTTCCGGAAAGATTAAAGGGCCTCACTCAACCAATTTTTTATTGCATGTATTGGAAACAGATTCAGCAAAGGCCGATAGTGTATTACATTCATTATGGAATAAAGAGTACGAGCCTGAATCCTCAACAGAAAAAGATAAATTACGATCACTATTGCATATTTATTTAAAAAGCGGGAATAGTAAAATAATCGATTTTAATGCTTTGCCCGGTCTTATAGACAGGGATATGCTGAAAGAATCTATATTAAACGAAGTAAAAGGAGATCTTATGGTTGCGTTAAAGATTTGTGTGTTGCTTTTTAATAAAAAGGACATAAACAGGGTATTGGAATTGATGGAGATGGAGGGCAATGCAAAAGTATTTAACGCTATGGAAATGCTTGAATTAATGTTGCCTCAGAAAATATCAAATGAATTGAATAAATTATTTGATTTTGTGCTGGACCCTTCCCATGAAAAACAGGTTGTGGTAAAATATCAAATGAACGCATTTTTTCAAAAAGTAATGTTTAATAAGGAAGTCTCTTTTAATTCCTGGACAAAAGCGATTTGCATATACTGCTCCTGGAAAAATAATGAAACGGACTGGATATCTAAAAATGGACAAGGCAACAATGAAAAGGAAGATTATATCATTACAGAAACAAGGGATTATGTACTACAATCAATTAAATAAAATAGCATGCTTCTGATTGAAAAAATTTTATTGCTTAAAAATTCCGATATTTTTAAAAGATGCAGCGAAGTAGACCTGATTGATATTGCATCCATATGCATCGAAAACCATATAGATAAAGGGGTTACGCTTTTTAATAAAGGAGATACCGGCAACTGCATGTACTTTATTTATTCCGGCCAGGTATCTATACATGATGGCGAACACCAGATAGCTTTGCTTGCAGAAAATGAGATTTTTGGGGAACTGTCTTTACTGGATTCCGACTCCAGGTCGGCGAGTGCTACTACTATAAGCGATTGTATCCTCCTAAAAATAGAGCAGGAACCTTTTTACGATGTTATTGCTACCAGTACAGAAATTCTTAAGGGGATTATGCGAACCCTGTGCAGAAGGTTAAGGGAGCAAGACCGTATAACAGTAGAGATGAAAAAAAATATTGGGTAAAATTTACAGCAGGGAATGGTAGTTTGCTTTCTTTACAGGCTCCCGGAGTATTTGCGAAGACTTTGTAAAGTAATGCTGATCTTTTAAAAAAGCCAACTGTGTTATCTCCCATTCACGATCATTGGCAATGAGGTTATAAGCCATTAACTCTTTTCTTAAAGATTCTGCAATTTCAAAAAAGTCGGGCCTTCCCAGGTAATCCAGATCTGCATCTCTTAATATTTTTTCAAGCAGTGTTTGAGGTTTGTTCGATATTTTAGTTACCATTATCAGCTCCTGCACCAATTGTATTTCATTCTTATTAATATGTAAATTGGCAGCATCCGATAAAAAGAAACTGCAACTTATTTCTTCATGGCCGTTATATGTCTTCAAAAATCCACTGTCGTGATAAAGAGCCGCAATTTTTAGCAGGTATAATTCTCTTTCGTTCACAATAGCTTCATCAACCGCAATTCTCTCAGCCTGTTTAACTACATCTAATGTATGATTGATCGAATGATAACTTAGCCTTGGATCAAGGGCAGATAATTTTTTAAGGAGCCTATGCTTTGCCTGTTCAAAATTCGTTAAAGTCATCTTATCATTTTACAACAAAAAATTTAATATTGAAACCTGTTTATTAAGGAAAATAAGTTGTTTACATCACTATATTTTTCATTTAATATTCCTGCCAATACCTAAGCAATCTAAGGTTATAGCTAATCAAATTTTGTAAAGATTTTCCGAATGACCAAATGTTATAGAAAAAATTATTGTAAAAGAGGCTGGCTAAAATACATTTACCGGGCATCCCGTGCCGGATTTATTTCCTGAGCCATTCCTGTTAGCACCCAATAAATAGCTTATTCGTATTCCTGTAATAAAATACCAGTCCTTATTTTTAGGATTACCTCTTATTGTTCCGGCTGCAGGGTAAACCGCTGCATTATTAATTTCTAAACCTCTGTAAGCAAAAGCTATCGTCTGCTGTCCTCTGGCATTTACTAAAATTGTAGAATCTGCATAGGTACCGCTCACATCATCCAGGTAATCTGTAAATAGTTTTCTAAAACCAAGTTCTACTCCTACCTGTAATTTATCAGTTAAGGCAAGTTTAATGCCTCCACCAAATGGTATAGCAAATTGGTTATTGCTGTATTGCTTTCTATCTGGATATTGTGTCAAACCTTGCCCTTCTGTATTAAGCGATCTTAAAAACACTTTTTTGCCGGAAGCATCAAAAGCGTAAGGGTTAAAATGAAATGCAGCCACTCCGGCAAAAACATAAGGAGTAAAACCCCTTGCCTCTATATTCAACAAATTATATTCAAGCGCTAATTGAGCTTCCCAAACGGTTGATTTAAAACTCAGGTTTCGAAACAAAACCCTTTTTGCTGCATTTCCTGGTTCATCCCTTCCGGATAATTTAATATAGTTTGCGGCCCCACGAATAATAAGTTTATTGGATATATCATAAGATAGACCAAGGCCAGCGGTTGCCTGCGATTGGCTTAAATCTATTCTTTTATTTTGCAGATCGCCCGTATAATGAGCTGCACCACCGTATATATCTATATGAACAGACTGAGATTGAGCGCTAAAAAAGTGAAAACAAATAATGAATACAACGATTGATTTCATAATGATAAAGTGTGAGGTTACATGGCTTTCCTACTCATTAACCAAAAACCATTCCTAATATGTAAAAAAGCGACCGGAATTATTTTTAAAAAACTTCTCTTAACTCTTTGCTGTTTAAAATAGTACCCTTACCTTTGCACTCCAAATTAAAAAACGGAATCTTAAAGTTCTTTAAATATGTCACAACGAATCAGAATCAAATTACAGTCTTACGACCACAATTTAGTTGATAAATCTGCGGAGAAGATTGTAAAAACTGTACGC
>JBBRFX010000102.1:0-14743 GCA_038241275.1 Chitinophagales bacterium | reverse complement strand
ATTGTGCAAATGCAGTAATCCACTTTCCATAATAATTAATTTTAGTTTAAATCAAAACTACAAAAGCTAAGCGATAAAAAAAAGGTGAAAAGGTGAAAGGTGAAAGGTGAAAGGTGAAAGGTGAAAGGTGAAATGTGAAAGCTAGTTACAACTAATTTAACTTGCAAAACATAAACTTTTGACTTTTGACTTTTGACTTTTGACTTTTGACCTTTGACCTTTGACTTTTGACTTTTGACTTTTGACTTTTGACTTTTGACTTTTGACTTTTGACTTTTGACCTTTGACCTTTGACTTTTGACCTTTGACCTTTGACTTTTGACTTTTGACCTTTAACTTTTGACTTTTGACTTTTGACTTTTGACTTTTGACTTTTGACTTTTGACTTTTGACTTTTGACTTTTGACTTTTGACTTTTGACCTTTGACCTTTGACTTTTGACCTTTGACTTTTGACTTTTGACTTTTGACTTTTGACCTTTAACTTTTGACTTTTCCCTATTCCACCCAATCAGCTATAAAAATATTCGTATCTCTTGTACCGCCATTATTTCTGTTACTGCAAAACACAAATTTCTTTCCATCGGGGCTAAACATTGGAAATGCATCAAAGCCCTTATCCCTTGAAATTTTTTGCATGTTGCTGCCATCCAAATTGGTTAAGTACATATTAAATGGAAACCCTCTTTTATATTCATGATTGCTGCAAAAAATAAAGTGTTGCCCATCGGGTGTAAAATTGGGAGCCCAGTTTGCTTGCTCCAGGTTGGTCACCTGCCTTGCGTCAGTGCCGTCTGCATTTGCAATCCATACTTCCATATGTGTGGGGGCTACCAGGTTTTGAGCCAGCAGTTCTTTATATTCTTTTATTTCAGCCTCCGTTTCTGGCCTGGATGCACGCCATATAATTTTAGATCCATCCGGGCTAAACCATGCGCCACCATCATAACCCAATGAATGGGTAATTCTCTTTACTTTTTTTCCTTTTAAATTCATGGTATACAATTCCAGGTCACCGTCACGCATAGACGTAAATACCATAATATCACCTTTAGGAGAAATGGTGGCTTCGGCATCGTAACCTTTTTTCTTAGTCAGGCGTTTTATTATTCTTCCATTGGTATCTGCTTTAAAAATATCAAAGCTTTCATAAATGGGCCAGATGTATTTGTTGCCAAATTTTGTTCTGTCGGGCACCGGCGGACATTCATTACCTGCCAGGTGGGTAGATCCGTAAAGGATATGTTTTCCATCAGGATAAAAATAAGCACAGGTGGTTCTTCCCGTTCCGGTACTTACCAGTTTGGGTACAAATGCCTCTCCGGGTTCGGTTGGAATTTTGCCCATCCATATCTGATCGCAGGGAATCCCTTCTTTAGCGTATGTTTTTTGATAAATAAGGTACTTACCATCAAAACTGAAATAAGCTTCTGCATTATCTCCTCCAAATGTTAACTGGCGCACATTGGCAAAATGATCTTCATTGGCAAAATGTATCGTATCATTTGATACTGCTATGGTGCTGGCTGGCTGACCAAAACTTACGCTATTCATTAATACCAGAATACTACAAAAAGAAATTATAATAAAATACTTCATATTCAAATTATATGGTTTGATAATAAAACAGAGCTCAAAGTTAAGCCAGAACCCTTTCTATTTTTGTAATAAATTTGTCATTCAATGCAGTATGTATCCGTTATTTTTGCAACAGATTTTTTGTATGAGAAATTTTTTATACTTATCGTTCCTTTTGATGATGGCCTGCAATAATGAGGTAGGCACCCCAACAAATGAAGACCTTCCATCAAAAGAAAAACAACTCGCCTATGCGGTGAAGCAATACCCCGACTCTGTAATAATAGTAGAAAACCTGGCTCAATATTACAGGGAAAATGATGCGTACGATCAGGCGCTGCTAACGATTAACGAAGCCATAAAAAGAGACAGCAGCATTGCTAAATACTGGCATATGAAGGGAATATTGCAGTATGAAAATGCAGATACAATTCCTGCCATTGCATCACTTGAAACCAGCATTAGATTATCAAAAAATTTCTCAGACATTTTACTATTGGCAAAAATATATGCCGAAACCAAAAACCCCATTGCCTTAGAATTATGCGACGATTTTATAAAACAAAATGAATTTATAAAAGAAGCAATTTTTATTAAAGGTTTATATTTTAAAAATATCCATGAGGATGAAAAAGCATTAACCTATTTTGATGAAGCCATTGCTGCAGGATATACTTTTATGGAGCCCTATATAGAAAAGGCCAAACTATTATACAACCAGGAAAAATACATGGATGCTTTGTTGGTTTTAGACAAGGCATTAAAAGTAAACAATAGTTATGCAGAAGGATATTATTACATGGGGCGTTGTTTTGAAAAACTGGGCAGATTAGCAGATGCCAAAGAAAGTTATGAAACCACCCTTATTTACAATTCAGATTACCAGGAAGCAAAAGAGGCATTGGCAGCAATCGAAAAAAAATTACCCTGAATACAATTATGATTATTGTAGATTTTTAATAAATTATTATAACAAAAACCCACATTTCAATTACCTTTTTATCGGCAAGGTGTTGGGCTTGAACTAAAAGTAAAATTTATGGCACTAATTGCACCGTCTCTTTTATCGGCTAATTTTTTAAACCTGCAACAGGATTGTGATATGCTCAATAGCAGCCAGGCAGATTGGTTTCACCTGGATGTGATGGATGGAAGGTTTGTTCCAAATATCAGCTATGGCCCCATGATTATTGAATTCATTCGTAAAACCACCACAAAGGTTTGCGATGTGCATCTAATGATTGAGGAGCCTGAAAAATATGCGGAGGCTTTTAAAAAAGCCGGTGCTGATATGCTAACTGTGCACATAGAAGCCTGCCCTCACCTGCATAGAAATATACAGCAAATAAAAAGCCTGGGGATGAAAGCAGGTGTGGCCATCAATCCACACACACCCGTAAATACTTTAAAAGATATATTGCGGGATATTGATATGGTTTTAATTATGAGTGTAAATCCCGGGTTTGGCGGACAGTCATTCATCCCCCGCACCCTTGATAAAATAACAGCATTAAAACAAATGATCCACCAGGCAGGGCTGGATGTACTCATTGAAATAGATGGAGGGGTTACACTGCAAAATGCTCCGGCTATCATAGCTGCAGGAGCAGATGTACTGGTGGCAGGAAATAGTATTTTCAAAGCACCTGACCCGCTGGCAACCATTGCCCAATTTAAAAAAAATTAAAAAATGACAGATTAAACATTTTTTAAAAATGGCAAGCCACAAACTTAAAGCCCTGGTAACTTACATAAAAGGTAATGCGCTATTATTATTAATGTTAGGATTATTCACAGCCAGTTCTATCCTACAAAGACATAATGGTTTTATTAATATTTAAAGTGAAAAAGGAATGGGTACCCAATTTACTTTTGTGGCTGATGTGGCCCCATAGATAAAATTATAAAGATGAAAAAAATTTTAGTAGTTGATGATAATGCTGATATAAGTTCAATGATGAAAATGATGCTCTCCTACAAAGGCTATGCAGTAACCCTTGAAGAAAATGCAGAAAAAGTAGAAGCAACCGTTATCAGCCAAAACTTTGATCTAATCTTTATGGATATGCTTTTATCTGGCAGAAACGGCGTTGATATTTGCAGGATACTAAAAAATGATAAAGCTATACAACATATCCCTATCATCATGATGTCGGCACACACCGATGCAAAAAATATTTGTTTGGAGGCTGGCGCCAATGATTTTATTTCCAAACCATTTGAAATGCAGGATATTTTTTCTAAAATCACCCTGATTTTAGAATTGAATCACAACAAAGGATGATGAATAAAGTTATCTTGAGGGTATAAGGAAATATTTATTGATGTCATTTTCTGCTTTTGCTTTAAAATAATTTACATCCGGTAAAGTAAATCTTAAAATATCTATCTTCATCTTATGAGAATATTGGTTAGCTTCTTACTTAGCATTATTTCAATCATGGGTTTTGGTCAAAATAAAATGGCTACCATCAGCGGGATTTTGCTAGACGAAAATGAAAATCCTTTAAGCAATTCTTCCATTGTAATCCTGGGCCGTAATGCAGGTATCGTTTCATCAGATAGCGGCACATTCATATTGCAGGTAGCAGCACAAAAACCAATAGCGCTCATCTTTAGTCATACCGGGTATGTATCCCAACAAAAAAACTTTTACCTGAGCCCGGGCGAAACAGAAACCATTACCATCAGATTAAAAATGTCTGGAGAAGTGCTGCAGGAAATTGTAATAACAGATGAAAGAGAGCGCACCGAAAACAGCCTGGTTAAGATCAATCCAAAAAATGCCATAACCCTGCCCTCTACAACCGGTGGTGTAGAAGCGCTGATAAAAGTACTGGTAGGCAGCAACAATGAATTGACTTCACAATACAATGTAAGGGGTGGCAACTACGACGAAAATTTAATTTATATCAACGATTTTGAAGTGTACCGCCCCTACCTGGTAAGCAGTGGCCAACAGGAAGGCCTGAGCCTTATCAATCCTGAACTTACCAGGAATGTAAATTTTTATACCGGGGGTTTCCAGGCAAAGTATGGCGATAAAATGAGCAGTGTGCTGGATATTCAATATAAAAAACCCATAGGTTTTGGGGGCAGTGCTTATGTGAGCCTGCTGGAGCAGGGCCTGCAACTGGAAGGTGCTGCAAAAAAAGGAAAAGTAACCTGGCTGGCTGCAGTAAGAAATAAAAATAACCGCAACCTCTTAAGCAATCAGCCCACCCAGGGAGCATACATACCCTCGGCTTCCGATGCACAGGCATACATTACTTACCAGCTTAACAAAAAATGGCAGCTCGAATTGCTGGGTATTTTTTCTACATCCAAATTTTCTTTTTTCCCTGAGTCAGTAAAAAAAACTTCTTCCGTTTTTTCTCCGCTTTATACAGCCAACCTGGGCGTTGATATTTATTTTGAAGGGCAGGAAAGAGATCAGTATAATACCAGTTTGCTGGGGGCAAGTTTAGTGTATACGCCCACCCAAAAATTAAAACTAAAGTGGATGCTCAGCCGCTTTAAAGACAATGAAAAAGAAAATTTTGATATTGCCGGTGCCTATGTTTTTGGCGACAGGGACTTTGATAACAGCAGTGGTACTTTTGGTGAAATTGTAAATCCGCTGGGGGCAGGATATTACCAGAATTATGCAAGAAACGAACTGGATATTGAAGTATGGAATGCAGGATTAAAAGGAAGTTATACCCAGGGCAAACATTTTGTGCAATGGGGAAACAGTATAGAACAAACCAATATAAAAGACAAACTTCGTCAATGGGAATACCAGGACTCTGCAGGGTATTCTTTACCCAATAATACCTCGGCTCTTTTTTTATTTAATGCCCAAAACTCTACTGCCGATCTTAGCATTCAAAAGTACAGTGGTTATTTGCAGGATAATATTAATTTATCTAAAACTAAAAACGAAGTTATTCTGCAGGTAGGTGCACGCTATAATTACAACAGTTTAAACAAAGAATTTTTACTGAGCCCGCGGGTGCAGGCCAGTTGGAAACCACAATGGAAAAAAGATGTTATTTTTAAAACCTCCGCAGGTTTCTATCATCAACCACCCTTTTACAGGGAACTCAGAAAAAATGACGGCACACTGAATACAGCTATAAAAGCACAAAAGAGTACACAATTTGTTGCCGGCATGGATTATAATTTTAAAGGACCCGGCAGCCGTCCTTTCAGGCTCACTACAGAGGCTTATTATAAACACATGACAGATGTGGTGCCGTATGATATAGATAACGTAAAGATTAGATACCTGGGTACCAATAACGCCAAAGCTTATGCGACCGGATTGGAAATGAGGTTGTTTGGAGAACTGGTAGATGATGCGCAGAGTTGGCTAAGTGTAGGATTGATGCGCACAAGAGAAAACCTGGACAATGATTTTTACAACCAATATAAAAATGCAGCAGGAGAAATAATTACACCCGGCACTACAGACCAGGTGCCCGTAGATAGCATACAAACCGCAGTGAATTGGTTGCGCCGCCCGTCTGACCGGTTAATAACCGTAGGATTATTTTTAGAAGATTACCTGGCCACCAATAAAAATTTTAAAGTGCATTTAAATTTATTGTATGGCAGCAACATGTCTTATAATTTACCTAACAGTGTTCGCTATCGCAATGGATTAATTGTAGAACCTTATATGAGAGTGGATATTGGCTTTAGTGCCTTATTACTTTCAGAAAAATCACAGCGTAGAAGCCACAATCCTTTCCGTGGCTTTGATAATATCTGGGCCAGTATGGAGGTTTTTAATTTGATAGACCGTGCCAATATTATTTCTTACCAGATTATAAAAGATTTTGCCAATAATTCTTTTGCCATTCCCAACAGGCTTACTCCCAGGCTCATTAATTTTAAATTGCTCGCAAGATTTTAAAGAGCAACGAATTATAGATTCATTCCTTAATTTGAATGCTTTTCCTAATGTTAAGCTTTTGCTTCAATATTATCTTTTAACTTTTCCACCAATATTTTTCAAATGTGTATAATTAAATTAGTGTTGTAAAAAGTTGGAATATAAATTTACTAAGAATGAATTCATCCAACCTTTTGTAACAATTTTCTTTTACCCAACCTGCTTTTTCTGCATCAAAAGAAAAAGTATTAAAAACGGAAAAGCATTGACAGACACTATCATTAATCTTGAGACCGTTAATCCTATTGAGTTTTTTGGAGTAAATAACGGCAAATTAAACATTCTGAAAAAGAAATTTCCACTGTTAAAAATTTTAAGTCGTGGCACGCAGATAAAATTAAGCGGAGCCCCGGAACAAATTGAAGAAGCAAAAGAAAAAATTGATCTCCTTGTTAAGTACCTGCAAAGAAACGGACACATGAGCGAAAATTATTTTGAACAAATTCTGGGTGGCGATGATGAAAAAACGGTTGACAATTTTCTTGACCGCAACCCCAATGATGTACTGGTTTTTGGGCCAAATGGTAAAACCATCCGTGCCCGCACACAAAACCAAAAAGCAATGGTGCAGGCCTGCGATAAAAACGATATCTTATTTGCTATCGGTCCCGCAGGTACCGGCAAAACCTATACTGCTGTAGCGCTGGCAGTAAGAGCACTCAAAAACAAACTTGTTAAAAAAATCATTCTCACAAGGCCGGCAGTAGAAGCCGGCGAAAGCCTTGGTTTTTTACCTGGCGATTTAAAAGAAAAAATTGATCCATATTTAAGGCCCTTGTACGATGCATTGGATGATATGATTCCTGCAGACAAACTGGGTTATTACATGAGTACGAGAACGATTGAAATTGCGCCATTGGCGTATATGCGTGGCCGTACATTGGACAATGCTTTTATCATTTTGGATGAAGCACAAAATACCAACGATCTTCAGATTAAAATGTTTCTTACCCGTATTGGTCCAAATGCAAAAGCCATCATTACCGGCGATCCTACACAGATTGACTTACCAAAAAATCAGCAGAGTGGTTTATTTAAAGCAACCCGGTTATTAAAAAATATAGAAGGGATTGCCCACATAGAGCTGGATGAAGAAGATGTGGTAAGGCATCGTTTGGTAAAATCTATCATCAGGGCATATAATAAAGATGATTTGGACAGAACCAATGAATCAACAAAAAGATAAGCATTCATCTAAATGAAATTTTTTATTTTTAAAGGAATAAGGTGGCCGTTGAGCCGCCTTATTTTTTTATTTATCACTGTTGGCGCTGTCTGTATCCCCGTTTTTGGGGCAATGCTTTCCTGCAATCAAAAAGAAGTTTTAAATCCTTTGATTTTATCAAAGCAGGATTCAATTGATGCACAAAAATTAATTACCCGTGCATTTAAAAGTATAACAGCCGTAAAACCGAATATTCAATCAGGCGATCTTATCACAAGAACCGGCAACGATTTTACGAGCCAGGGGTTACGCACCCTCAACCAGCGAAACCAAACCTATTCTCATTGCGGTATTGCAAGCATAGAAAATGATTCCTTATTTATTTATCATGCGCTTGGCGGGGAATGGAACCCCGATGAGAAACTAAAAAGAGAACCTTTTGAATTATTTGCAGAACCATACAGCAATAAAGGGATTGGCGTTTTTTATTTTAATTTGACCGATACAACCAGGCAGCAATTAATAAAAGCAGCCCAAAATTATTACGCCGCCGGCCTGATGTTTGACATGGACTTTGATCTTACAACAGATAACAGGATGTATTGTGCTGAGTTTATTTATAAATCCTTTTTAAAAGCAAGTCATCAGCAAATGGTTTTTAATAAAAGTAAAATTGGCCGGTTTATATTTATTGGAGTAGATGATATTTTTTTGCACCCCCTATGCAGTATCAAAACTGCCGTTGTATATAAATAATTATTGTAGTCCGACTAAATGTTTGAAACCCTTATCAAGCCTACATGACCTCACCCCATCCCCTCTCCAAAGGAGAGGGGCCAGAACCCTCAACCAGTAAGTATTTGAACGAATGGGTAGAGTTTTAGTCGGACAATAGTGATAAATAATGAATAAAATATTAATTAAACCCTTTACATTTGAAACCATAAACTAAAACAATTGATATCATGAAAAAATTTTTTTTAGCAGTACTGGTAGTTGCAGTAGTAATAATTGCAGGTTGCAACAGCGGAAGCGGAGACCCTAAAGCCGTATTGGGACAGTTCTTTGATGCATTGTCAAAAAATGATATGGTTGCAGCCCGCAAGCTTGCAACTGCCGACAGTAAGTCAATGCTCGACCTGATGGAAATGGGCATGAAAACAGATAACAAAGAAACAGAGAAGTATGACAAGAAAAAACTTGAATTTGGTGAAGCAAAAATTGAAGGCGATAAAGCAACTGTGCCGGTAAAAGAAATAGTTGGAGGAGAAACCATAAACTATACATTAAAAAAAGAAAGCGGAGCATGGAAAGTGGCATTTGACAAAACATCTATCATGAGCATGGGAATGGATAAAATGAAAGAAGAAGGCATTAATGTTACAGATAGTTTAGACAACGTAATTGATGAATTAAAAAAGATAGATATGGACTCTTTGAAAAAAAGTTTGAAGGAAGGTTCTAAAACGCTGGATTCTGCAGCCAAAGCACTGGAAGCACTTTAAAATTTATTGAATCAGTTTTTAAATATCCAAAAGCGCCCTTTATGGGCGCTTTTTTTATGAGCATACTAAAAGATGTTTAACTTTAGCCTTTAAAAAAATTACTTACAGCAGCATGAAAAAAATAATAACCTTTCTTTTAATCCTTTTTAGTTTTGCCGCCTGCAATCAAAACGAAGCAAAGCGCCCGGAAACGGCTTTGGATACAGGCCGTGATTTTATCAGGGCCAGCCTTAACGGAGAATTTAAAAAAGCTTCAGACTTATTGTTGCCAGACTCTGAAAATGTTCAACTGTTTGATTCTTACAAATTGTTTTACAATAAACTGCCCGCTGATAAAAAGAAAGGTTACAAAGAAGCATCTTATGAAATAAATAAATACCTGGATGTAGATGACAGCACCACCCTTATTAAGTACAGCAATAGTTATATGAATAAACCCATGGATATTAAACTGGTTCGTACCAATAAAAAATGGTCGGTAGATTTTAAATATACATATTCCGGCAACTTACCAATTGAATAAACGATGATAAAAAATTTATTATTAGTAGCAGCGGGTGGTGGTATAGGAGCAGCACTCAGGTATTGCATTTATTATTTTGTAAGGAACCAATCTTTTCCCTTTGCTACTTTGATGATTAATGTAACAGGTAGTTTTTTCCTGGGGCTCATCATGGCGTATAGTTTTAAAAACGGTGACTTTTCCGAAGGAGCCAAGCTTTTTATTGCAACCGGCATCTGTGGAGGTTTTACTACTTTTTCTACTTTTAGTTTTGAAAATCTTGAATTATTACAACAGGGCAAATTCAATTTGGCATTTATCTACATTATATCCAGTGTGCTGGCAGCGATCATTGCAGCATGGCTGGGTTTTAAATTATTAAACCAATAAAATATTAAAATATGTACGTTCTTCATCCATGGCATGGAGCCTCTTACGGCAACAATGCTCCTGCTCATGTAAACGCTTTGATAGAAATTTCTCAGGGCAGCCGTGCCAAATATGAAATTGATAAAACCACCGGACTGCTAAAGTTAGACAGGGTGATTTATTCTTCTTTTCATTACCCGGTAAACTATGGCTTTATTCCCAGAACATTGGGAGAAGATAATGACCCATTAGACATCCTGGTAATTTGCAGCGAAAGTATTCAGCCACTTTGCCTGATAGATGCTACGGTAATTGGCAATATGCAGATGATTGATAACGGAGAAAAAGATGATAAAATAATTGCAGTAGCCACCAATGACCCTTCTGTACATTATGAAGATATCAAAGAGTTGCCCGATCACTTTCTTGCAGTGCTTAGAAATTATTTTGAACAATATAAAGTACTGGAAAATAAAATTGTATTGATTGATGAGTTTCAGGATAAACAAACCGCTTATTCAGTTATCAACGATTCCATCGTTCGTTATCAAAAACGTTTTCCGGAAAACAATGCATCCAAATAAAATTAAAATGGACATACAAATGATCCTTATCCTGCTGCTGGTAGGACTTGCCGCAGGTATGCTCAGTGGGCTGGTAGGTGTAGGCGGTGGCATTATCATCGTTCCGGCACTTGTTTTTTTTCTGGGCTTTTCGCAAAAACTGGCGCAGGGAACTTCCCTGGGAATTTTGTTATTGCCCATTGGCATACTGGGAGCTATGCAATATTACAAACAGGGTTATGTAGATTTTAAGGTGATTGCCATCATTTCTGCGGCATTCCTTTTTGGAAGTTATTTTGGCAGCAAAATAGCACTCAGCCTGTCGCAGGAAAATATTAAAAAAGTATTTGCTGTAGTGATGATGCTGGTGGCCATAAAAATGCTTTTTTTCGATACAAAAAAAACGCCTGAAAATAAAACTGTTTTGCCTTCTCAAACGATATCAGCAACAGATGTTCAAAAAGATGCTGGTCCACCTAACTGATTCTTTTAATAATACGTAAATGATGTGTGCGTTTTTTGGTAGTACCGTTAATGATTCCTTCATTATCTATGGCATCAATTCTTACAATGCCGGAAGAATGTATAATCTGATGATCATTCATTAAAATACCTACATGCACAATAGCACCGCTTTCATCATCAAAAAAAGCAAGATCGCCACAGGTAGCTTCCTGTAAAAAACCTACCACTTCTCCCCGCTCAGCCTGTTTATTGGCATCCCTTGGTAATGTTTTTTTTAATAACTTAAAAACTGTTTGTACAAAACCGCTGCAATCTATTCCAAACACCGATTTTCCGCCCCATAAATAAGGGCTGTTTAAAAACATGGATGCAATCCCCATGATAGTTTCCTCAGAAATAACTGAATGGGATGCATTGTAAATATTTCCTTTAAAGAAAATTTTATAACCGGGAATATCTGCATTTAATAACGACAGGTTACTGCCAAAAGGTATCATCAGTTTTTGATCATTCACCATAATTTCTTCTACCCAATCTCCGGTAAACTCACTTAATTCTTTAATGGGTTGCGGCAACAATAAAAACTGGTTCTTTCTGCAAAAACCGGTGTAGCCGTCATTAACGCCTTCTGCATCTATCCATCCTTCCTTGTCAATTCCTCTCACAATAAGCGATTCGCCAAATAAAAACTGGCTCAGCATTTCTGCCCTGTGATCTGATGTTAATCGGATAGGCGCCACCGGTACTATACAAATTGCATAACTCATAAAAAATATTTTTCAACCCGTCTAAATTATGGAAATTAAGTTATGTTTACATCTGAAAAAAAACATTGATCCCTTTTATATTTTGAACCCACGCAATTATAACGATCTGGAAGATAATGAACTGCTGCAACGGTATTACCAGGATTATAACAATGACTGGCTGGGAATACTACTGCAACGATATACCATGCTGCTGCTGGGTGT
Source organism: Chitinophagales bacterium (assembly GCA_038241275.1). GTDB lineage: Bacteria > Bacteroidota > Bacteroidia > Chitinophagales > Chitinophagaceae > Ferruginibacter. The sequence continues at coordinate 2,687 of JBBRFX010000102.1, read as the reverse complement.
GTGCATGAAATATCTAAAGAATGAAGAAGATGCCAAAGACAGTGTGCAACAGGTATTTTTAAAAGTGATCAATGATTTACCAAAATACAAGGTAGTATTTTTTAAGAGCTGGCTTTATATGGTAGCCAAAAACTACTGCCTCATGAAGCTAAGGGATAAAGGAAAATTTACTGCCGAGCTCAATGAAAAGCTAATGGCAACTCCGGATGATACAGCCGGTAAAGAAACAGCGATTGAAAAAGATATTTATTTAACCCAAATGGAGCAGGCCATGGAGCAATTGAACGGAGAGCAAAAGCTTTGTGTAACTTTGTTTTACCTGCAAAAACAAACCTATCAGCAAATTGCATCACAAACGGATTACAGCGTGATGCAGGTAAAAAGCCATATTCAAAACGGCAAAAGAAATTTAAAAATTTTTATGCTTAGAATGCAACCCAATGAGTGATGATTTGAAAAACATATTATCCAATTTTAATAATGATATTGAACAGGACAAACTCCTGGAATATCTTAACCGCCAGCTATCAGTGCAGGAGCAGCATGACCTTGAAAAGCAACTGAACGATGATGAATTTATGAGCGATGCCCTAGATGGTTTAGATCAATTGAAAAATAAGGCAGATGTGCCACTGATGGTTAAACAATTAAACAGTGGATTAAAAAAACAACTGGATAAGCATAAAAAGAAAAGAAATAAATTGGCTGTAATAAAAGATTCCTGGATTTATTATACTGCCGTTATCCTGCTTTTACTGGCCGTTATTGCTTTTGTGGTCATTAAAATGTTTATCAAAAATTAAAAAAGTTACCAGCTTTAGCTTCCCTAGAGATAAAATATCCTTCTCCATTTACTTAAAAATTCATTTCGAATCAATTATTTGAAGGCTAAAAATCAGTTGACTAACAATTGCCTTTGCACCAATGCAAACATGGGCTTTGCAGATGTTATAACAGCGTAATGCGGAACGTTGACAGGAATGGTTATAATCTCGCCCTGCCGATAAGTTTTTTTTTCTCCCCCCATAATCATTTCGCAGGCACCTTCTAATATAGCAATATACTCCATCCTGTCTGTATGCATTTCTTCTTCGTGACCCTGCTTTACCCACACAGCAAAATTGATAATTTCCGGGGTAGAAGGCAGATCCTGAACATGCAGGTTTTCAAAAATTTCTGCCGGATCTTTTAGTTGGTTTGCTTTGGCCGAATTGTAAATTTTTTCAAAATTTATTGGTTCATGCAATAAGGGCACATATTCGGGATGAATCAATGATTGCTGAGTATAAATCGTATTCATTACAGCCGTTTTTACAGAAGGTCTTGGCTCTATAGCAGTATCCTTCAAAATAGTATTCATAGAATGTCTCACCTTCTCTATTTCTTCCTGCACGGCAGGATACACTGCTGCCATTTGCTTCACAATCTCATTTTCCTGCAAGGAGGTAAATCCAAGGCAATAACTTTCAATAATACCAGATGCTATGTAATCCTTTACATTCATTGCTGCAAAAATACTGCATATTTAAAAAATAAAATTTTTAAAAAAAGCTGCTCTTTTGCAAGAGCAGCTTTTTTAGATTATTCAAAAAAAACTATTGTTTTACAAAACGTAAAGTCCTGATTGCGCCATCGGCAGTAATACCAGTTACCTGGTAAGTACCTGCAGGCAGGTTGCTTACGTTTATTGGCAACAGATTATTTCCTGCAATCATCGTAACCCTTTGTTTGTTTAGTTGCTTACCTGAAAGATCAGATACTACAATTTCGATAATAGATTTGGCAGCACTTGTTACACTCAACACTGCTTCGTTGCTAACAGGATTGGGCACCAGGCTTACTATTTCAAATCCTTTTTCTTTATTGAGCAATGCTACAATTTTACTATAGCTCTCTTTACCATCTATATCCACAGATTTCAACCGGTAGTAATTAATACCAGACAATGGAGCTGCATCTGTAAAGCTAAATGGTTGCAGGCATCGTAGAGATGTTTCTGTTTGATTATTGATGGTAGTAAACTTACGGCCATCTGCACTACGCTCTAATAGCATGGTAACAGAAGGAGAACTGTAGCAAGTTACTTTCCAATCAAGTAACATATTACTTCCCTGTTTGCTTCCCTTAAAGTATTCGATAGAAATTGGTAAAGCTGCGCCGGTAACTGATATGTCAAAAGTACCAGTTGTTGATCCATAATTATATACCCGTACATAATATGTTTGCCCTGCAACAAGTGCAGTTAATGCAGCAACTTCAGAACCGCCTGATGCACCCCCGTCCGCACACGCAATATTACTAAGTGCAACGCAGGTACCTGAATACACTTCAACAACAGGATCAAATCCAACAACATTCAGAACGTTTACTGTTGCTGTGCCATTTGATAATGCTGTAAAGCTATACCATACATCTCCTGAAACTGTGGCAATTCCACCACAAACTCCAACAGGGAGAGACTCTGTAGCTCCAACGTTGGTAGATGCAAGAGAAACTGTATTTATAGTTACTGCAGCAGCGCAATTATCATTGGCGGGTGGAGGGGAGGCTGTTGTAAAAGTTCTTACAGGAGAATTGGGGCTCCATGTAGGACCGGCACAAGCCTGGCGAACATAAAGGTCATAAGTAGTAGAAGCTGTAAGCCCACTGATAGCCTGTGGGGACACAGCAGGATTTATCAAAGTGCC
>JBBRFX010000101.1:0-14921 GCA_038241275.1 Chitinophagales bacterium | reverse complement strand
TGTTCGAACAAAGACCGATCATCAGAAGGGGCGCAATAAAATGAATGATGATCGAAGAAAATAAATTGAATGCATCCTGTGACTTCCTGAAATTTTACTTCATCCAATAAATGTTACCAGTAACTTCGCATTAAAGCAAATGTTATGACCAAGCTTTCTGTAAACATCAATAAACTGGCTACGCTCAGGAATTCCCGTGGCCATAATAATCCGGATATTATTCAAGCGGCAAAAGACATTGAACGTTTTGGTTCCGATGGCATTACCGTGCACCCAAGGCCGGATGAACGTCATATCCGTTACCAGGATGTGTATGATTTAAAAAAAATAATAAGTACAGAATTTAATATTGAGGGAAACCCAACAGAAGAAAAATTTGTGCAATTGGTGCTGGATAATAAACCCACACAGGTAACACTGGTGCCGGATGCATTGGGACAACTTACCAGCAACCATGGATGGGATACGATTGAACATGCCGCTTATCTGAAAGATATTATTGCTGTTTTTAAAAATGCAGGCATCCGTGTTTCAATTTTTGTAGACCCTGAAGAAAAAATGGTAGCTGCTGCAAAAGCTACTGGTACAGACCGAATAGAATTATACACAGAAATGTTTGCTTCGGAATATGCAAAGGGCCATCATGATTTGGCGATAGCCCCATATATTGCTGCAGCAAATATTGCTCAAAAAAACGGACTGGGTATAAACGCAGGGCACGATCTTGATCTTAATAATTTGAATTATTTTTCCAGGCATATACCTGCTTTAATGGAAGTCTCCATTGGCCATGCGCTGATTTGTGATGCTATTTATCTTGGATTGGAGAATGCGGTGCAGTTGTATAAAAGGCAATTGGTTTAATGGTTGAATTGTTGGATGGTTATATTGTTGAATTGTAATATTGTTGGTTGGATGGCTAATCCTCATTGCCATCACCACGGATAAATTATTAATTTGATAAATAAAAAGTGGTTGTAAGTTCTAAAACTTACAACCACTTTCTTTTTTTTGACTTTTGACTTTTGACTTTTGACTTTTCCCCTTTCACTTTTCACCCTTCCCCTCACTTTATCACTTGCGCCAGCTTAGCTTCCAGTGCCGGGCCTCTTAAATTTTTACCTATTACATTTCCCTGCGGATCTATTAAAAAACTTTGCGGAATACTAAAGATTTCAAACTGCTGAGACACTGCATTGTTCCATCCTTTAAGATCACTTACATGTGTCCATGCAAGTCCATCAGCTTTAATTGCTTCCATCCAGGGCTGTTTAGATTTATCCAAAGACACACCTAATACGGTGAAATTTTTATTCTTGTATTTATTAAAAGTTGCTACGATGTTTGGATTTTCCTGCCTGCAAGGGCCGCACCAGCTCGCCCAAAAATCAACCAGCACATATTTTCCCTTAAAAGAAGAAAGGCTGATATTATTGCCTGCAGTATCTTCCTGCGAAAAATTTGCCAATGGTTTACCTATAGGATTCTTTTTATTATCTTTTATAAGGGTTGCCAAATAAGATCCAATAGATGCTTTTTGAGTAAATGCAGGCAACTTATTATACATAGCTTCCAGTTTATCATTATCAGAGGTTAACTGGTGATAACGGTAAATAGCCAATGGGCTGATGTATGAATTTGGATTGTTGTTAATAAAACTTTCAAATTCTGCTGCAGCCTTTTTAATGGTTGATTCTTCTGCTGCGTCGGGCTGTGCAAAAAGCGGCTCGTAAGGTTTGGCTATTTTATTAAAAGCTGTAAAATCATTGTGAGATGACGAACCTTTTATTTCTGCAGTTTCAAAATTTTCTTTTGTAGCGTTGATAGTGACATTGCTGTTATCTAAAAAAATACTAAGGTAAGGAGGCTGGCTGTTGATGGCCAAAATCCTGAAATCAGGAAAAGGTATTTTCCCTTTTATAGAAAACTGCCCATTGATAATTTTTCCATTGGCTTCAGGGGCTCCTGTTTGTGGATTTAATAAATCAATAGATGTATTATCGGTAAAACCTGTAATACTTCCGGAAATATGGAATTCATCTGCAGCTTTTAAAGATGTTGCTGCATTTATATTATTAGACTTCGCTTTTTTGTTGTTGCTGTTTTGTGCAAGGCTAATGAGTGGTACTAAGGTTAAAAGAAGAAAAATTTTTTTCATTTTTTATATTTTGTGATTGCAATTTAAGTTGTTTATTCATTTAAAAGCGAAAGCCATTTATTATTAACAACCCTTATAGAGATAGGATATTCTTTACAAAATCTGCGGTATCTGCCGGAATATTTTCGCTTTTTTCCAATGCTTTTATATAGGCACTGCCTATGATAGCACCGGATGAGTATTTACAGGCGAGTTCAAAAGTTGATTTATCCTTTATACCAAACCCAATTAGCACCGGGTTTTTCAATTTCATATTTTTAATTTTTTTAAAGTAAGGCTGCTGATGCCGGAAATCTGTTTCCGTGCCGGTGGTAGCTGCAGATGACACCGCATAAATAAATCCTTTGCTCAGTTCATCCGCTTTTTTAATCCTGTCTTCACTTGTTTGAGGACTAATTAAAAAAATGAGATGCAGCCCATATTTTTCAAATAAAGATTTATAAGAATGCTCATACTCATACATAGGCAGATCGGGCAAAATTATACCCGACACTCCTGCATCTGCAGCATCTTTACAAAAAAACTCTATGCCATACTGCATCACAGGATTTAAATACCCCATTAGTATAACAGGAATGTGTAGCTGCGTTTTTATTTCATTGAGTTGTGAAAATATTTTGTGGATGCTGATACCGTTTTGCAGCGCCTGCATATTGCTCTGTTGAATTACCGGGCCATCTGCAATAGGATCGCTATATGGAATCCCCAGTTCAATAATATCAGCTCCCGACTCCTGCAATGCAAGCATTACCGTTGCAGTACTCTCCAGGTGAGGGTATCCTGCTGTACAATAAATATTGAGAATATTTTTTTTGCCGGAAGAAAATGTTTTGTCCAGTTTGTTCATCGTACGTTTTTTTACAAATGCTCCATGTAAGTAGCCAGGTCTTTATCGCCTCTGCCACTAAGGCAAATAACTACACGGTCACTCTTTTTAAATTCCATATCTTTTAAAACAACCAGAGCATGTGCAGTTTCCAAAGCAGGAATAATTCCTTCTGTTTTGGATAAATCAAATGCAGCGGCCAATGCTTCTTCATCGGTTACATTCATAAATATAGCCCGGCCGGTTTTGTACAAATTGGCATGCATAGGGCCTATACCGGGATAATCCAAACCCGCAGAAATGCTGTGTGGTTCTGTAACCTGGCCATCTGCAGTTTGCATCAATAAACTTTTACTACCATGTAAAATTCCGGTAGTTCCCAGTTGTGTAGTGGCAGCAGATTTTCCGCTATTTACTCCACAACCTGCAGCTTCTACAGCTATCAGTTTTACTTTTGGCTCGTTGATAAAATGATAAAAAGCACCGGCGGCATTACTACCTCCACCCACACAGGCTATTACATGTGTAGGCAAATCTTTTCCTGTAGCTTTTTTTAATTGCTTTTTTATTTCTTTGCTGATTATACTTTGAAACCTTGCCACCATATCTGGATAAGGGTGCGGCCCTACTACACTTCCAATAATATAATGGGTATCATCCGGATGATTGATCCAATCCCTGATTGCTTCATTGGTAGCATCTTTTAAAGTTTTGCTGCCACTGATTGCTGGCACTACAGTAGCTCCCAGCATTTTCATTCGGGCCACATTAGGAGCCTGGCGAACAATATCTTTTTCGCCCATATACACAATACATTCAAGGCCCATCAATGCACATACGGTTGCTGTAGCTACACCGTGCTGCCCTGCACCGGTTTCTGCAATGATCCTTTTTTTGCCCAGGTGTTGCGCTACCAATACCTGCCCGATTGTATTGTTTATTTTATGTGCACCGGTATGACAAAGATCTTCTCTTTTTAACCAGATATTGGTACCAAAACGGGCGCTCAGGTTCTTTGAAAAATACAAAGGAGTTGGCCTGCCTGCAAAATCTTTGAGTAACAGTTCAAAGTCTGATTTAAATTTTTTGGTAGCAATTATTTTCAGGTAATTTTTCCTTAGTTCCTCTACATTAGGATATAACATCTCAGGAATAAATGCACCGCCAAACTCACCATAAAAACCATGTTTATCAGGACCAGCCAGGTTATTTTTTTTTCTATTCGCTTTCATCATTTTTTCTTATTATATTTTATTGGAACAGCAAATGCAGTAATTATTTAACATAAACCTACATTCAAGATCCTCAATCATCCATCATAAATCTTATATCACACATCAAAAATCACACATCAAAAATCAAAAATCACAAATCACACATCACAAATCATAAATCATAAATCCAAAATCATAAATCCAAAATCATACAACCTAAATCATCCTGCTATTTCTTCATTCCATGCATAAACTTCAATACCATCGCCATATCTTTTACTCCGGGTTCTTTTTCAAACAAACTGTTCAGGTCTGCTCCAAAATAATCGGGATGTTTAAAAGCCTTTACCAACTTATAATCATCCGGACCAATTCCACCGCTTAAGAAAAATGGTTTTTCAATTTTACTGTCTGCAATTATTTTCCAGTCAAATTTTTTGCCGCTTCCTCCCACTCCTTCGTCTGCCCTGTTATCAAACATATAATAATCACACACAGCATCATAAGGACTTACCAGCTCATCAATATTTTCTGTTTCGCTGGTAATGCTGAAGGCTTTTATTACTTCTACTTCAGTAGAAAGATCTTCACACATTTCCGGTGTTTCACTACCATGTAACTGAACTACATCCAGGCCATACTGATCAATAGCATCCAATACTTCTATCATTTCAGGGTTTACGAATACACCTACTTTTTTTAAATCAAAATCAGAACCTTTAATAGATGCAGCATCCAGCTTGTCGCCAATATAACGTGGTGAATCTTTGTAAAAAATAAGGCCCGCAAAATCTACATCCAGTCCATCTAATTGCTGCAATTGTTTTAAAGTGGTAATGCCACAGACTTTTATATTCATTAATGCTATGTTTTTGGCTAATGCCCGGTTAAAAAATTAATATTATTTTATCACTAAACAAATTATATAAGTTTACGTATAAGGGCTATGCAAATTATAGGTGTACAATGTTATGAATGTCTTAATTGTTCTGCAAAAATTTTAAAAGCCTCTCCCGGATCTTTTTCTTTCATAAAATTTTCTCCAATTAAAAATCCTTTATAACCTGCATCTTTAAACAAACGGATTGTATCCGTACTATTGATTCCACTTTCTGCTATCTTAACCTTATCTGCAGGAATTTGTTCAGCCAATTTTAAAGACCGGTTAATGTCTACTTTAAATGTTTTTAAATTCCGGTTATTAATACCCACCATATCTACAGATTCGCAAATATGCCCCAGTTCATTTTCTTCATGCAATTCTAATATCACTTCTAAATTTAGTTCTTTTGCATAAGCGGCTAAAAATTTCACTTCGTTAATGTTAAGACAGGCTGCTATTAACAAAATTACATCGGCTCCCATTGCTTTTGCTGCCATCACCTGGTAAGGATCTAAAATAAAATCTTTCCGCAGGATAGGTATTTGGTTTTGCCTTGCCAAAACAAGATCGTTGGTATTGCCGCCAAAAAAATTGTTATCGGTTAAAACAGAAAGGCCACAAGCACCATATTTAGTATAAGCAGCGGTAATTTTTTCTATATCTGCAAACTGGTTGATAAATCCTTTGCTGGGCGACTTTCTTTTAAACTCTGCAATAATCCCGGTAGTGCCAGGTTCGGTTAGTTTTTGTGTAAGCGAATAACAGGTTCGGTCAAAATATTTACTGGTCATCAGTTCTGCTTCTGTAACCATGCCTTTTCTCACATCAATCTCTTCCCGCTTGTGAGCTACTATTTTATCGAGTATATTCATGATGCTGCAATTAATGTTTGTAAACTATTGTTTGCTTTACCACTCTCCAGGCTTTCTACTGCCAGTTGATAACAAATTTCGTAATTATTATATTTACCTGTGCAAAATAATGCCATAGCTGCATTGGCTATTACCACTGCATTTTGTGCCCAGGTTCCATTTCCACTAATAATCTTTTTAAAAATACCGGCGGCTTCTTCTGTAGAATTGCCTCCGTATATATCTGATGGTAAAACAGTCCGTTTTCCAAGGGCTTCTGCACTCATCACCTGCTCGCCTGCATTGGTAATAACTTTGGTGTCGCCCGTAAGAGAAATTTCATCATAACCATCCAAACTATGAATGATGGTAAATGCTGTATCTCCCTGTTGCAACATATAATTATAAATTCTCGCCATTTCAAGATTATACACACCTACTAATTGATAAGATGGGGATGCCGGATTTACCATTGGCCCCAGCATATTAAAAAAAGTGCGCACACCCAGGTTTTTACGAATACCACCCACTGCCTTTAATGCAGGATGAAACATGGGTGCATGCAGGAAACAGATATTGGCCGTTTCCAGTTGCCTGTTTAAAATGTCCCGGTCTGTTTTAAAACGATAACCCAACTGTTCCATCACATTGGATGAGCCGCTAATGGAAGAAGCCCCGTAGTTGCCATGTTTAGCCACTTTGTTGCCGGTACCCGCTACTATAAAACAACTGAGGGTAGATATATTAAAAGTATTTTTTCCGTCACCGCCGGTTCCCACAATATCCATCACATCATGATTGCCCAGGTTCAAAGGCAAGGCCAGTTCCAGCAAAGCATCTTTAAATCCCTGTAATTCATCAATGGTAATAGTGCGCATAAGATACACCGTTATAAACGCAGATATTTCTGATTCATTATAGATACCATTGGCAATGTTAACCAATACTTCCTTTGCCTGCTGCCGGCCAAGGGTTTTATATTCGAATAAGTAGTTTAATATTTTTTTCATCGGCACCAGTCCTCTTAAAGAGGAACTAAATTTTAGTATTTAAATATTTTTTAAGTTCTGCATTTAAACCCCGTTCAGGATGTTTGTGGGCAATTTAACCAGTTCCTCATAATGTGCTCGCCGCATGGCGTTAATATACTCTCCGGGTGAAACTGCACTCCCTGCACATCATATTTTTTATGTTGCATAGCCATGATATATCCATTTTCATCCAGGGCAGTAATTTCCAGTTCCTCCGGTAAATTTTTATCATCCACAATCCAGCTATGGTATCTGCCCACTTCAACGACTTCATTCAATCCACTTAAAATTTGTGATTGTTTATGGAGAATTTTTATGGGTGTAGCCACTCCATGAAATACAGAATCCAGGTTTATTAATGTACCTCCAAATGCCTCCCCGATGGCCTGGTGACCCAAACATACACCCAGGATTGATTTTGTAGCTGCGTACGCTTTTATCAGTGGCAATAACAATCCCGCTTCTGATGGAATACCGGGGCCAGGCGATAAAATGATTTTGTCGTATGCTTTTACTTCTTCCAGCGTTATCTCATCATTCCTGCGAACATCTATCCTGGTATGCAAAATTTTCTCAACCAAATGAACCAGGTTATAAGTAAAGGAATCGTAATTATCAAAAACTAAAATTTTCATCTTCTTAATTTTTATGCGTTGATTTTTTCTGCTAACTCAATTGCTTTTTTCAACGCACCCAGTTTATTATTTACTTCCTGCAATTCACTTTCGGGCTTGCTGGCAGCTACCACACCTGCCCCTGCCTGGTAAATCAATGTATTATTTTTACTCAAAAAAGTACGGATCATAATGGCATGGTTACAACTTCCATCAAAGCCAATGAAACCAATTGCCCCGCCATAAAATCCTCTTGCTGTTGTTTCAAATTTATCTATCAGTTGCATGGCCTTGTACTTGGGAGCCCCGCTTAAAGTACCTGCCGGAAAAGTACTGCCCATTATTGTAAATGGATTTTTTTCCAAATCTACTTTACCCTGCACTTCACTCACCAGGTGAATAACATGAGAATAAAATTGTATTTTTTTAAAGCTGGTAACCTCCACATTACTGCAAACCCTGCTAAGATCATTCCTGGCAAGATCTACCAGCATTACATGTTCTGCCGTTTCCTTTTTATCATTTTCCAGGGCTATTGCCATGGCCTTATCGGTTTCATCATCACCACTTCGCTTAAACGTTCCTGCAATCGGGTGTACAATAACTTTACCACTTTCTATAATCACCTGGCTTTCCGGCGAAGAACCAATGAGTTTATAGTCGCCATAATCAAAATAAAAAAGATAAGGACTTGGGTTTACGCTTCGCAATGCACGGTAAACATTAAATTCATCTCCACTAAAAGATTGCATAAACCGCCTGCTCAACACAATTTGAAAAACATCACCCCTATGGCAGGCTTCTATTCCTTTTGCAACCATCGCCCTGTATGCTTCATCTGTTATATTGGATGATTCTTTGCCATTTATGCTAAATGGAAAAACAGGAACATCTTTACTCCTGATAATGCTTTCCACATCATCCATGCGGCTTTCCAAACCTGCAAAATGATTTTCGCAGAGATACATCTCATCTTTATAATGATTGATGATGATTACATACTGGTATAACCTGTATCGCATGAGCGGAACAGATAATTCGTTTTTACTCTGTTTGGAATCATTTAATTCAATACTGTCAAAAAACTGTACGGCATCATAACTGGTATAACCAAACAATCCCTGTGCAATATTCACCGGTTTAATGATGGAACCGGTTACCTCAAAACGATCCATAAAATTGGCAATCACCCTGGTAAGCTGGGAAGAATGATCGAGTGGCATTTTTTGCGGATTCTGTGCCGGAAGTTTAAATTCTACCAATTGCTTGCTGGTAATTTCTATTCCCGCAACAGCATTAATCCCTATGATAGAAAAACTGTTTTCCCCGGCATGAAAATCGGTACTTTCCAATAAAATCGTATCCCTAAATCTATCTCTCAGGCGCAGGTAAATACCCACCGGTGTAAATATATCTGCCAGTATTTTTTTATACGTAGTATTAAAATTTATTTTTTTCATTCGCCAAAATTAAAAAAGCCCCGACGTTTGTGTCGGGGCTCAATATTTTATAATATATAAATAAAGCATAGACACAATCACTTTCTGATCATATGCCAGCTCCATGTTTTATTATTTAAGTTGTAATTTGTCATTCAGAGCGCAAAGATGGTGGAGAATGTTGATACTGCAAAAAACTTTTAAAGCTTTTCAAAAAAATAAACACTTTATGATAATACAGCATGAAGAAATTAACCACAAAGGTTCCTTTTTTATTAAGCAAGAAGATGTTTTACTTGCTGAAATGACTTACAGTATAAAAGACAACAATATCATGATCATTAACCACACCGAAGTAGATGAAATATTAAAAGGGCAAAAGATAGGATACCTGCTTGTGCAGCATGGCGTAGATTTTGCAAGAAGTAATCACTATAAGATTATTCCTTTGTGTTCTTTTGCAAAAGTAGTTTTTGAAAAGAAAAAAGAAGAATATTCAGATGTACTGTTATAATGAATTTTATAATTTTTTTTTGGGTAAATGGGCAATCAATAAAAGATTTTTACACCTGATTTAGTAACCTAAAACTCATATATTTTTTTTAACCAATAACCCTTTACAAAACACTTTCAGTAAATGACCATTTATTAACCAATAAAAAATATTTTATGATACTAACAATATTTGGCGCTACCGGCATGGTAGGCAAACAACTGGTTCAACAGGCGCTGCATATGGGCCACAGCGTAAAAGCTTTTGGAAGAAATGTATTTACAAGTAATCTTCCTGAAAATAAAAACCTGCAAATTATACAGGGCGCTTTGTTTGATGCCAAAGAAGTGCTGAATGCTGTAAAAGGCAGCGATGCAGTTTTATCTGTATTGGGCGGTGCATTTGATGGTGCAGATAAAACCCGATCGCTGGGTATGAAAAATATTGTGGCACAGATGGAAAACGCAGGTGTAAAAAGAATTGTAGCTGTGGGTGGCATGGGAGTTTTAAATGCCCCGGATGATACGCTTTTAATGGAGGATGAAAATTATCCTGCCCAATTTGTGCCGGTGGGTAAAGAACACCTCAAAGCCTATGAAATATTAAAAGCCTCCTCACTGGATTGGACATTTGTTTGTCCGCCAGATTTAATAGATGCTGATGTAACCGGAATTTTTACTTCCGCAGCCAATTATCCCCCTACCATAAACAATTACAAAATTAATACAGGCGATCTTGCAATGTTTATGCTGAATGAACTTCAAAAAAATGAATATGTTCAAAAGAGAGTCGGTATTTCAAACTAAAACAATCAAAATTTTTATGTTATACATTAAAAGTATTATGAGCATGTTAACGGTGGCTGTGCCTTAATATAAGTTTCTTTGTAAAAATAAATTTATTTGAAAAGTCTATTACTCATTTTATTTATTGCTATCTCTGTGAGCTCAAAAGCACAGAAGATAGACAGTATTTATGTAAACCTCTATACAGACAGCCTTAAGAAAGGCACCTACAATTATATTAATGTAGATGGGCTTTTATCTAACGGTACTTATATGCCCCTTGATAGCAATCATATTATCTTCAGCAGTTCTTATGGAAAATTTTATGGCAATAATTTATTTATAGACAGCAGCAAATGTTTTGGTGAAGTACTGATAAATGTAAAGCTTAAAAAATATCCTGCCGTTCAAAAAAGTTTTTCACTTTTTATTAAAACGAAAGAAGATGAAAAATTGAAATCGTATGGCCACTAATTAAATCCTTTGAGATTCGTCTGGCCACTAATTAAATCCTTCAAATTCGTCTGGCCACTAATTAAATCCTTTCGATATAGAAAATTTTCAATCAGTGGCCTGACGATTGAGATTCGTCTGGCCACTAATTAAATCCTTTCAAATTCGTCTGGCCACTAATAAAATCCTTTCGATATAGAAAATTTTCAATTAGTGGCCTGACGATTAGGACTAAGCAAATTTTTTGGCATCTTCTAAAAACTGAGCCAGGCCTATATCCGTTAAAGGATGCTTTAATAAACCCAGGATAGAAGGAAGCGGGCATGTACATACATCGGCTCCGGCTTCGGCACAACTGATAATATGATTTGGATTGCGGATAGATGCAGCCAAAATTTCTGTTTTGTATCCCTGGATATCGAATATCTGGCGCAATTGATGAATAAGGATCATACCATCCCATCCGCTATCATCTATTCGGCCAATGAATGGAGAAACATAAGTTGCCCCGGCTTTGGCAGCAAGGATTGCCTGACCTGCAGAAAATATCAAAGTACAATTGGTACGGATACCATTATCAGTAAACCATTTAATGGCTTTAATACCATCTTTAATCATCGGCACTTTAACTACAATATTTTTATGCAATGCGGCCAATATTTTTCCTTCTGCAACTATACCATCAAAATCTGTTGAAATCACTTCAGCACTGATATCCCCATCCACCATTTCGCAAATGGTTTTATAATGCTGCATCACTGCTTCTGTTCCTTTTATACCTTCTTTAGCCATCAATGATGGGTTGGTGGTAACACCGTCTAAAATACCAAGATCGTTGGCTTCTTTTATTTGTGCAAGATTGGCTGTGTCTATAAAAAATTTCATGCCCCGTACCCCTAAAGGGGATTTTTTTTTAAATTGTTAGCTAATTAAATTATGGCAAAAGTAGAATATTTGAAAATGCCAATCAAAGTTTTTATACAATTCGAAAAGAGGAAATAAATTCGAACCCCTTAGAGTCTTCGAAAGCCCCCTTCAGGGGGTTTGGGGGCTTGGGGTATGGGCATAAAAAATGGCAAGTTACTTACATCGCACCGCTCAACCATTAACCCTTGCTACCTTCCGGTCCTGGGGGAGTTCAACAGGAGCTGGTCGTATAAGACTTGCCGCTGCAAATATAGGCGATAAAAACTTTATTAAATTCCTGTTCGCTTATTTTTTACATTTTTTTTTGAACAAACTATTTATTATGTTCACAACTGTATATCTCCATCAGGCTTCATCGGCGCCTGCGGGCTGGAAGGTCTTTTTCCCGTTCATTTAATTTCAATTTAGCTTTTATCGCAGTTTATCAAAATAATACATTAATAAATTGCGAAAGCTCAAATATTTTGAATGGTGATTTTTTAGAAACTAAACCCGGGGCGGTCTCTGCGGGAATTAAACTGGCTCACTCCTATCAGTTGATCACTCCTGTCTGTAAATGATTTGTAATAAATAAGTATCGTATAACTGTTTTCTGTTTCCCAGTAATTACCTTCCATTGCAGTTGTTTTGCCATCCATTTCCAGGTCTTTTACTACATAGTTGTAATTATAATATCCCTGTTTTAAAAAGGCGTTGGTTTCATACAATTGCTTTTCTTCATTATAAATCATTTTCCATTGATCAGTGAGCCCATACC
This sequence comes from Chitinophagales bacterium, assembly GCA_038241275.1. GTDB lineage: Bacteria > Bacteroidota > Bacteroidia > Chitinophagales > Chitinophagaceae > Ferruginibacter. The sequence goes on along the minus strand of JBBRFX010000101.1, from coordinate 2,490 downwards.
CGGTAAAAGCACCCTGCAGGTACAATTCCTGTTTCGGATAAGGCAAACCGTTAGGTGGTATGTAGGAAAAATAAACGGTAGCATAATCTCCCTGCCACAAAGGGTTAATGGTTTCGTACGTTCTGATATTGTACATGCCGTTATAGTCAGGAAAATATATATACCGCTGTGCTCTCCTGTCTGCATCCGGTTTTAAAAATATATCAGTAGAATTTTTATTATAATTCGCTTTTGCTACTCTGTCACTTTGAAGCCGAAAGCTACGCAGGTCGAGCCAGCGCCACTCTTTACCCCCTTCAAAAATGCCCAGGTTCTCCGAATTGTATTCCAGCGTAGTACCTCTCACAAATGTGGGTGCAATATCTTTTAAGGCATTATCCCAACGGTTATTTTGAAGTATAACAGCCTTTACCTGCTGTGCTGCACTAAAACTATTGATATCTTTTATGCTTGCAGAAAATCTTATCTTTTGATGTGTAGTAAAAAGTTGTGGGGTAAAAGGCTGCACCACTTCTGCACTAATCGTAGCTTTTTGTTCGAGTACATACATTCTTTTGGTAAAAATCAATTTAGAAATATCTCCATCTAAAAAAACTTTTAACAAATAATTGCCGGAACGGGTGGGAACTGCAGCGTTCCTGTCGGGCAAAATGGCCTGGTAATGTGTGTAGCGGGTAAAGGCAATAGATGAATATCGGTAAGTGCTGATTCTGTTTTGTGTAAATCCTTTTATATAATCAAATGGATTTAAATTAACGGGCTGCCAGTTATAATCACATAAAACATATGTATAATAATAATTCTTCAGGCTCCCTTCTATATCGTCAAAGCCAAGCTCCAACTGGTCTCCGCTATTGAGGGTATAAATTGGCAACCCCTGCTGATTGCCATATTGAAACAATTGAAGGGTTTTGATATATGGTTTGTAAATCATTTCTTCCTGTTGCTGCGACCTTGCAGAAAAAGCAACCACACAAAAAAGAATGATAAGTCTGTAACGGATGAAACTCATTTAATAGCTTATTTAATTTACTTTTGAAAGATACCAAAATTATGCCTTTTTGAATGTATCCTTTTTTATAGCGAAACGAATAGCGGGAGTAAATAAAAACAGCTTTAGCCGGTTCATCATTGGCCTTGCCATTAGTGCAACTACTCTTAGTGTAGCAGTAATGATTGTGGCCCTTAGTTTTGTGAATGGCTTTCAAAATGTCATCAGCAATAAAGTGTTTAGTTTTTGGGGGCATGTGAGGGTGCAGCAAAGCCTGGATGATAAAATAAGTACTGCAGAAGAATATCCCATCACACAAAACGATTCTGTAGAAAATTATCTTAAAGGATTACCACAAGTGTTATCGGTAGAAAGATTTGCAAGCAAATCAGCTATCCTCAAATTTGAAACCAGCATAGAAAGCGTTTTATTAAAAGGGGTAGACAGAAATTTTAATTTTAACCGGCTTCAAAAATTTTTACAAAAAGGCAAATGGATTTCTTTTGCAGACAGTGGCTATAGCCAAGAACTAAATATCAGCACTTACACGGCCAAACAGTTGCAGATAGATGTTGGGGACAGTATGCTCGTTTTTTTCTTTAGCGCAGATGGTTCACGCAGGGCAAGAAAATTAACTGTAACGGGCCTTTTCCGAACAGGCATAGAGCGTTTTGATCAAAATTTTGCGATAGCGGATATCAATCTTATCAGGCGCTTAAACAACTGGGAGCCCGACCAGATAGGCGGTTACGAAATATTCCTGAAAGATTATCAACAAACCGACAGTGTAAACAATTTAATTTATGAAGAATTACCCCAGGGCTGGTATAGCAGGAGTATGAAAGAAATTTACCCGGAAATTTTTGACTGGCTCAACCTGCAGGGACAACTCAAAAATATCCTGCTAAGTATTATGATGATTATTGCTGTAGTAAACCTGATTACATGTTTAATCATACTGGTACTGGAACGAACAAGGATGACTGGCATCTTAAAAGCATTGGGATCATCCGATTGGGGAATACAAAAAATATTTTTATACAATACCAGTTTGATAGCTGTTATTGGAATTATTGCAGGCACTATACTGGGTATCGGCATCTGTGTGCTGCAACAACAAACAGGTTTTATAAAACTAAATGAAGAGGCTTATTATATGAGCCAGGCAGAAGCTGATATCAACTGGATGCAGGTAGTACTGGTAGATCTTGCAACCCTGGTGGTTTGTTTTGCCACACTCATTATACCCACCTTGCTTATTAAAAGAGTAAACCCTGTAAAGGCAATTCAGTTTAGGTAATAAAGTTCATAGTCAATGGAAAAATTCGTTAATCTCGTAATTTGCACGATTTCCAAACCCTTAAAGCATTTAACCATTTAACCATTCAACCATTTAACCATTCAACAATTTAAGCATTCAACAATCCAACAATACAACCATTCAACTCCCTCTTCTCACTTCATACAATATCACCCCGGCCGCCACGCCTGCATTTAAA
>JBBRFX010000100.1:0-14930 GCA_038241275.1 Chitinophagales bacterium | reverse complement strand
TTGAGCAATTTTTTTTTCTGTAATATCAAACCCTGATACAAACACCCCTATTACATTACCTGTATTATCCCTCAAGGGTTTGTATTTTAAATAAAAGAAAACAGGCTTATCATCATATACGGGTATTTCCAATTCTGTTTCAATGGTTTCTCCCTGTAATGCTTTTACATATAATTCTTTTAACTCTTGCTTTTGATCATCTTTAGAATAATCAAGTATACAGCCGCCTATAGTGATTTCTTTGCCTAAGTACTTTTTGTAAAGCGTATAAAATTGTTTATTAAAACGAATAATAGTAAGGTTATTATCAACCATCACAAAACACTCTTCACTATAATTGATCAGGAATTCCAATGCTGCTTCCGCCAAATTATTCTCCTGATTACCGGCTGTAAGTGGTTCATTATTTCCAGGCATTTTATTCAGGGTAAAAAATCTCAATGCATTGCCATCGGCATTTACAATACTCACAGCATTTATCCAAACAGGAATGATGTGCCCGTTTTTGTGCAGCAGGTGATATTCATCTGCATGTTCTGCCCCGGATATAAATGAATTTAAATGCCCGCACAAAAGCTTCTCCTCAAATGTCTTTGCAAATATTTTTGTAAAAGATTCACCAATTAATTCAATAGGAGAATAGCCTAACCATTCATTTAAATTATTGCTCATGTGCTGCAATAGCCCATCTCCGTTAGTTATAAAAGATCCGGGTATTTTAGATATAGTAGCGGATAAATTCAATATAATAAATTAAAGATGTATGCTTGTATGCATTTGTTTTATAAAAATGACCGGTTAAATATATATCTTATAGCCGCTTGTGTACTTATAAAAAAGAATAAAATAAATTCAATACCTTAATTTCCATATTCCTGTTGCACAGGTATTTAATAAAAATAAACAGATCAAATCTTCTTGTTATTCAGTTTGCCGAAAGGTAGGATATAAAAAACGTATTGGTTTTAGTAAAATTCATTAATTTGGTGGGATACTTTACTACAAAAACATCTTAGCCAAATGAAAAATTTTTTACTGATAGACGACCATGAAATTGTACGTTCTGGTGTAAAAACCGTTTTATTAGAATTATTTAAGCCCTGTGAGATATTTGAGGCAAGTAATGAAAAGGAAGCATTAGACCAATTCAAGGCTAGAAAATATGATCTTATTATTATGGATGTACAGATGCCGGATACGGACTCTGCGGGTTTATTGAAAAATATAAAAATAAAAAGCCCTGATGTGAAAGTGCTGGTATTTTCTATGAGTGCAGAGAACCTGTATGCCAAACGTTTTATGAAATTGGGGGCTATGGGATTTGTTACTAAAAATTCCGGGCTTTCAGAATTAATCAAAGCCATCAACCTGGCACTTAACAACCGCAAATATATAAGTGAGGCATTTGCTGAGATATTGGCTGGTGAGGTTGGTGATGAAAAATCCAGCAATCCTTTTGAAACCCTTAGTTCCCGGGAATTTGAAATTGTTTCGCTTATCATCCATGGCAAATCACTGAATGAAATTTCTGACCTTTTATCTATACATTCCTCTACAGTGAGCACCCACAAATCAAGGTTGCTTGAAAAATTAGGGGTTAAAAATTTACCGGAACTGTTGGAATTAGCCAGGGCATTTAATCTAAACTTCAGCGTATAAATAATCAGTTCGTTTTTTATATTAATACAAAGCCCCGGAAAAACCGGGGCTTTGTATTAGCACTGGGCTATAATATATTACCATTCCATATTTTTTTCATTACCATTTAATTTCAATATTCCTTTATCAATTAACTTCGCCGCATGGTTTTTTCTTCTTCTCTTTTAGAAAATGCGGTAAATGAATTTGCTAAATTACCGGGCATTGGCAAAAAAACAGCTTTGCGTCTGGTATTGCATCTTATAAAACAGGATGTGGCAGAAGTAGAATATTTCAGTCATATTGTTGCTAAAATGAGAAGCGAAATAAAATTTTGCAAAAAATGTTTTAATATCTCCGACACAGAGCTGTGCAATATCTGCAGCAATAAACTTCGTGGCAATGACACTATTTGCGTAGTAGAAAATATAAGAGATGTAATTGCCATAGAAAGTACACAGCAATTTAATGGCTTATACCATGTTTTGGGTGGTATCATTTCTCCTCTGGATGGTATTGGGCCCGATCAGCTAACGATAGATGCATTAACAGAACGTATAAAAAAAGAAGAGATAAAAGAAGTAATTTTTGCACTCAATCCCAATATACAGGGCGATACCACCATTTATTATATCGGTCGTAAACTAAAAGACATCCCTGTAAAGATCACTACCATTGCCCGTGGTATAGCTTTTGGCGGCGAGCTGGAATATGCCGATGAAATGACACTTGCCAAAAGTATCAGCAACCGCATTCCGGTAGAAAATTATATCAGCGCCATTAAATAATTATCAGCAGGGTTTTAACAATGGGGGCATGATAGTATTGCCCGGGTCCAAGTATTTGGTATGTTTTTCACTATTATTTCGGCAATGTGCACATTTTGGTGTTACGGCTTTGTTGTTATAAATTTGCACCCATACAGGGAGGATTTGTTTATTGTTCAGGCCCTGTGGTTAATAAAAAACTTTTGAACTAATAAACGAATCGCATTTCCAGCATACTCCACGGATTTGAAAATCGTTTATAAGTTTCAGTATTTTTTGTTAACCGGCGGCAACAGCTATGTTCAGCATCGTTGTGTCACTCTCTTTTACTATTAACAACTTTATTCAACAAATGGCAGCAAGTCACTTGTTATAAAATAAAATAAAATGGCAAAAATTAAAGACGAAATAAAAAAGCGTATCCTCATCATAGACGGTGCAATGGGTACGATGATTCAACGTTACAAGTTAGAAGAAAGCGATTACCGGGGCGACCGTTTTAAAGACTGGCATACCGATGTAAAGGGCAATAATGATTTGCTAAGCATTACACAACCACAAATAATAGAAGCCATCCACTCAAAATACCTGGAGGCAGGTGCCGATATTATTGAAACCAATACCTTCAGCAGTACCAGTATTGCACAGGCAGATTATGATATGCAGGCCCTGGCCTATGAATTAAATGTAGCATCGGCAAAGTGTGCCAGAAAAGCAGTAGAATTATCCGGCAAAACAGCCTGGGTAGCCGGGGCCATCGGGCCCTTAAATAAAACATTGTCCCTATCACCTGATGTAAATAACCCAGGCTATAGAGCAGTTAGTTTTGATGATGTTGCAAACGCCTATACAGAACAGATAAAAGGCCTCGTGGATGGTGGCGTAGATCTTTTATTAATAGAAACCATTTTTGATACCCTCAATGCAAAAGCGGCTATCTATGCTATCAAAAATTATTTTAGAAAAAATAATTTGCCGGAGCTTCCCATCATGATCAGTGGCACTATTACCGATGCCAGTGGCCGAACCCTAAGCGGGCAAACACTCGAAGCATTTTATACATCTGTAATGCACGCCAACCCTTTAAGCATTGGCCTTAATTGTGCTTTAGGTGCAAAAGAAATGCGCAGCCACATTGAAGAACTTTCCCATATATCCAGTTGTTTTACATCTGCCTATCCCAATGCCGGACTTCCCAATGCCTTTGGTGAATACGATGAACAGCCACACGAAACAGCACATATTATAGAAGAATGGGCTGCCAACGGCTGGTTAAATATTGTAGGTGGTTGCTGTGGCACTACCCCAGATCATATCAATCATATAGCACAGCAGGTAAGTAAATTTAAACCAAGAGTATTACCGGTGCTGGAAGAAAGTTTGTAGATATTTTTATTAAAAAAACGAATAATTTTATGAGAATAGAGCACATTCATTATAATGAATAAAATAACAACCATACAACTTTTTAAAAATATCAAAAGCCTTGTGCAGCAAAGCAGGCAGGAGTTGTATGCCATTGCCAACACTACACTTACCGAAACCTATTTTCATATTGGAAGATCAATCGTAGAATACGAACAACAAGGAAGTAAAAGAGCAGCTTATGCAAAAGAAATATTAATCAATTTATCTGCTAAACTTACCGGAGCATTAGGCAAAGGATTTTCTACAGACAATTTAGAAAACATGCGTAAGTTTTATGCACTTTATAAAGATGATTATTTAAAACATATCAGCAAAAACAAGAAATCCGAGGCACTGCCTCGGAAATTGAAAAGCACATTAAAAACAGGGGCCGCATCTAAAAATATTCAGATAATTTCAATTTCCGAGGCAGTGCCTCGGAAATTGAAATTATCGCCATTTAAGCTTTCGTGGACACACTATGTATTCTTATTAAAAATTGAAAATAACTTAGAAAGAAAATTTTACGAGATAGAATCTTGCAGCGAAAACTGGAGCACAAGAGAACTGCAAAGACAATACGAAAGTGCTTTATTTGAGCGCCTTGCCTTAAGCAGGAACAAAGCAAAAGTATTAGAGCTTAGCAAAAAAGGGCATGTGATTGAAAGCCCTTCGGATGCCGTAAAAGACCCATACATACTGGAGTTTTTAAACCTGCAGGAAAAAGAGTACTACTCCGAAAGTGATTTAGAAAAAGCCATCATTAATAAGTTAGAACATTTTTTACTGGAACTGGGCAAAGGATTTTTATTTGTAGACAGGCAAAAAAGAATAAAAATGGATGGGGATGATTACAAAATTGATCTTGTTTTTTATCATAGAATTTTAAGATGTTTTGTATTGATAGATTTAAAAATAGGAACCCTTCAGCATAAAGATTTAGGCCAACTGCAGATGTATGTAAATTACTATGATGAAGAAATAAAAGCCGAAGAAGAAAATAAAACCATTGGTATTATTCTTTGTAAAAACAAAAAAGAGAGTACCATAAAATACACTTTGGGCAAAGGCAATAAACAAATATTTGCAAGCAAATACAAAATATTTTTTCCTGAAAAGCAAATTTTAAAATTAATCAGAGAGCAGTAAATGCTTAATTAAAATAAACAATGAACAGTATCAAACCATACCTAAGATTATCAGGCCTTGAACCTCTCGTCGTACGTCCTGAAACAAATTTTATTAATGTAGGCGAGCGTACTAACGTAACCGGTAGTAAGAAATTTGCACGCCTCATCAGGGATGGTCTTTATGAAGAAGCGCTTTCTGTAGCAAGGCAACAGGTAGAAAACGGAGCTCAGGTGCTGGATATAAATATGGATGATGCCCTTCTGGAGGGTGTAACTGCCATGACTACTTTCCTAAACCTGCTGCAGGCCGAACCAGACATTGCAAAGATCCCCATTATGATTGACAGCAGTAAGTTTGAGATCATTGAAGCGGGCCTTAAATGTGTGCAGGGCAAGTGTATTGTAAACTCCATCTCTATGAAGGAAGGAGAGAAAAAATTCATAGAGCAGGCTTTTATCTGCAAAAGCTATGGAGCTGCTGTAATAGTAATGGCTTTTGATGAAGTGGGCCAGGCCGATACAAAAGAAAGAAAAGTAGAAATTTGTCACCGGGCATATAAAATACTCACAGAGCAGGTTGGTTTCTCTGCACAGGATATTATTTTTGATCCCAACATTTTTGCCATTGCCACCGGTATTGAAGAGCACAGTAACTACGCCGTAGATTTTATTGAAGCCACCCGGGAAATAAAGGCACTTATGCCGCTCACCAAAATTAGTGGTGGTGTGAGTAATGTTTCTTTTTCCTTTAGAGGCAACGATCATGTAAGGGAAGCCATTCACAGTGTGTTCCTTTATTATGCTATCAAAGCGGGTATGGATATGGGGATTGTAAATGCAGGCCAATTGGTGGTTTACGACGAAATAGAACCAACGCTGAAACAACTTTGTGAAGATGTTATACTCAATCACAACAACGCCAATAATGAAGCCACCGAAAGTTTAATACAGTTTGCAGAAACCGTAAAAGCCAAAGGAAAAGAAACCATTAAAGACGAAAAGTGGAGAGATGAACCAGTAGAAAAGCGAATGGCTCATGCACTGGTAAACGGCATCACAGATTATATTGATGCAGATACAGAAGAAGCAAGATTAAAATATCCTAAACCATTAGATGTAATTGAAGGCCCCCTGATGGACGGAATGAATATTGTAGGTGATTTGTTTGGTGCAGGAAAAATGTTTTTACCACAGGTGGTAAAAAGTGCAAGGGTAATGAAAAAAGCAGTGGCCGTGCTTACTCCTTTTATAGACGAGGAAAAAAGAAATGCCCCCCCACCCCCCGAAGGGGGGATTGGCGAACCATCAGAGAAAATGAAACAGTTTTTTGATTATCAGAATGCCGATCCTATGCTTTATGGTTTGCTCAAAGAATTTGTAAAGAACAGTAGAAGTAAACCCACAGAAGCTGAAAATGCTTTATGGCAAATGCTGAGAGGAAAACAACTGGAAGGGTATAAATTTAGAAGGCAACATATTATTGGAAGCTACATAGCAGATTTTATTTGCCTAAGGGCAAAATTAATTATTGAGATAGATGGATTAATACATCAGCTCCCTGAACATAAAGCAAACGACGAAGAGAGAACATTATGGCTTAAACAAAAAGGGTTTGAAGTAATTAGATTTAAAAACGAAGAAGTATTAGGTGATACAGAAAATGTATTGGCTACAATTTTAAAGGAGTTAGCAATTATTCAGAGTACTGCTCTAATCCCCCCTTTGGGGGGTGGGGGGGCTGGAGCAGCTAAAATTCTTTTAGCTACTGTAAAAGGCGATGTGCATGATATAGGTAAAAATATTGTGGGGGTAGTATTGGGTTGTAATGGTTATGACATCATAGACCTTGGCGTAATGGTATCTGCCGATAAAATTTTAAGCGAAGCAAAAAAACATAATGTAGATATCATTGGCCTTAGTGGCCTTATTACACCATCGCTGGACGAAATGGTACACATAAGCAGGGAGATGAAAAGACAGCAAATGGATATTCCTTTACTAATTGGTGGCGCCACCACCAGCCGAATGCATACTGCTGTAAAAATTGCACCTGAATATGATCTCGGTGTGGTGCATGTGCTGGATGCCAGCCGTAGTGTAACCGTAGCCGGTAGCTTGTTGAACAAAGATACCAAACCAGTCTTTTTGGAAAGCATAAGAGCAGAATACGATAAGCTGAAATTGGATTTTGGCAATAAAAAATCAGTGAAACAATATTTACATTTTACAGAAGCACAACAAAACGGAGCTCCAATAAACTGGAGGAAATTTACACCAGTTAACCCAACTTTTACCGGCACAAAAATTTTAAAAAATTACGCTTTAAAAGAAATTGCTGAATACATTGACTGGCAGCCATTTTTTATTGCCTGGGAAATGCATGGCAAGTTTCCGGCATTGCTTACCGATGAAGTGATTGGAGTGGAAGCCACAAAATTATACAACGATGCGCTGGCGCTTCTTAAAAAGATCATTGATGAAAAATGGTTAACGGCTCAGGGCGTAGTTGGTTTTTGGGAAGCCAATAAAACAGGCCCGGATTCGGTGCATATTCACGATAACGGCTCAGTAATTAAATTAGAATTTTTAAGACAGCAGATAAAAAAAGCGCCGGGCCAACCCAATCTTAGCCTGGCAGATTTTATTGCACCTGCAGCACATTACTCACAGGATTTTATGGGGGCATTCTCTGTAACCATACAGGGGATAGAGCAACATATTAAACGCTTTGAAGAAAATTTAGATGATTATAACAAAATTATCCTGCAGGCATTGGCAGACAGACTGGCTGAAGCCTTTGCAGAATTATTGCATAAAAAAACACGAACAGAATACTGGGCGTACGTAAGCGAAGAACATCTTACTACAGAACAATTAATTAAAGAAGAATATATGGGTATTCGCCCTGCACCGGGTTATCCTGCCTGCCCCGATCATACCGAAAAGTATAAACTATTTGAATTGCTGGGTGGAGAAGAAAGTACCGGAATTCATTTAACAGAATCCCTGGCCATGTATCCTGCATCCTCTGTGTGCGGCTGGTATTTTGCACATCCGGAAAGTAAATATTTTGGCGTAGGCAAAATTGAAAAAGACCAGTTGGCAGATTATACTAACAGAAAAGAAATGAGCCTGGAAGAAACAACCAGGTGGCTGCGACCTGTTTTAGAATAAAATAAAAAATTAAAGCGCCAGCATAAATAGTGGCGCTTTTTTATTTTACTTAAGCCTGTTAAGCTCCAACTTTTTTATGATATTAAATACCAGCAATATAGTATAAAAATAATTCCTGATAGCTTCCTTATCCTTAATACCATTATGAGTTGGCTCAAGCAAATTCTCATTAAACGGCACTGCTACATAACACCTGCCTGCTACAAATGAATAAACAATTTCCTTTTTTAGTTTTTGCCTTAGAAGCAACATATGATCCAACATAGTGCCGGTAAGAATTGCAGATGCTTCTGCTGCATTGGTTGTATAAACGGAATAGGCTTTATTAAAAAGATCTTGCCCGGTTTGATACTTTTTAACTTCGGGCAAGGCATACATCCTGTAATGTTCATCTGCAATACTTCCGGGCAACTGCACATTATCTTTTGCCCAGATATAAGTGCCTCCTCTAAATACTGTATTTAGTTTTACGGTAAAAAATAATCCTTTAAATATAGATTCGCTTCCGGTAGAATCACTGTATGACGATTCAATTTCGGAGCAATGAAATGCCACTCCGTCAATTACAGACTCCCAATAATCATCTCCATCAAAATGTGTGAACTTGCGGCGAAACAAACCACTGGTTCTGTATTCTTTTTTAGAAACAAAACCCATTGGTTTATATACAGCAGCCGGATGGATATAAGTAATAATTTGACCGATAATCTTTTCTTTAAAATCATCTATATACCGGTCAGCGTATTTAGTAAAAAAGTATATGCCTGCAATGCACATCAGCAACATTACAGTTGCCAATAAACCGCCACTCGGAAATTTTTTAAAATGAAATAATACAAAACTGCCCAAAGCTCCTATTCCTGTTAACAGTGAAAATTTTTTCCAGTTGGTGGCAGACTGTTCGTTTTTAGTAAACTCATCTACATAAGGTTGAATTTTGACGGTATAAAAACTTTCAAAATCTTTTACCCTTTCCATTTTTTATATGCTTTATTGGCCAAAGTTCTTTTGTAATTCCTGCGCTTCTTTAGCATCATTAATCCCCTTTACCAATATTACAATAATGATGATTTTAAACAGCACTCCTTTGTAAAGCGTGCTTAAATCAAATACCGCATTTAGAATAATAAAAGCGGCATATAAACAAAGCGCTCCTACAATGGCATAATAGGGCTTCTTTTTTGTGTAAAAACCCAAAAAGATAAATCCCGCAATAAAAGCACCCCATATCAAAAAATCAAGCCAAATGTACTCATACCCTGCCGGAACGGTATTGTACAATATGGCTACGTTTACAAGCAGCAAACCAGCTACTGTAAAGATCGCATTTCTCGCCTGCCGTATATGTTTATCGTATCCTTTTAAAGAAAATTCATCCGCAGAAAAAATACTTTCTTCATTTTGCTCAGCAGGCTTAATATCTGTTTGATTGTTTTCCATAGCAGTTCATTATTTTTACAATTATAATAAATAAATCTCATGCGCATCATTTCATATAATGTAAATGGCATTCGTGCTGCTATAAAAAAAGGTTTTATTGATTGGTTAAAAACAAACCCGGCAGATGTTATCTGCCTGCAGGAAGTAAAAGCCACAGACGCAGACATAGATGTAAAAACGCTGGAGGAACTTGGCTTCTCCCATCATTGGTTTTGTGCCCAAAAGAAAGGGTATAGTGGTGTGGCAGTATTTACCAAAATAAAACCCGATAATGTTATTTGTGGAAATGGTCATAACCTAAGTGATGATGAGGGAAGGGTAATTCAACTGGACTTTGGTGATATCCGGTTAATCAATGCTTATTTTCCTTCCGGCACCAGCGGCGATTTAAGACAACAATTTAAATATGTTTGGCTGGATGAGTTCTTTACTTATCTTGATAAATTAAAAAAGAAACATCCTAAAATAATTTTATTGGGCGATTATAATATTGCACACTCAGAAATAGATATTCACGACCCCAAAGGCAATAAAAAAAGCAGCGGCTTTTTGCCGGAGGAGCGGGAATGGATGACCAAATTTTTAAACAGCGGATGGATAGATACGTTCAGGGTATTTCATCCGGAGCCACACCGCTACAGTTGGTGGAGCCAGCGTTTCCCCAGTGTACGCTTAAACAATAAAGGTTGGCGCATAGATTATATAAATGTAACTGAGCCCTTAAAAGGTCAGTTGGTAAATGCGGATATTTATCCTGATGTAAAACACAGTGATCATTGCCCGGTTTACCTGGAAATAAAAGTTTAAAAAACCTTCCTCTTTTCGTGCAATTTAATTATGGCATCACATTAATGGGTTGTACGTATCTTGTTAGAACTAAAGTCCTAAACTGCCATGGAGATACTGATATTATTTGCCTTTGTAATTACTATTATTTTATTACTTGCCATCCGTTCCGGTCAAAAGGAATTGGCGGCAAGAACAGAAGAAACGATTCATTCGCTGAGGCAGGAGATAGCCAAATTTCAAAAAACTATCCTCAACCAAAAAAAAGAAGAGGAACCCGCTACAGATAAAGGCCCGGATATCTCCCGATGGAAACCTTACGCAAATCCGATTCAAAAAGAAAAAATTAAGGAGCCTGTGCTGCCTGCCCCGCAGGAACCAACATTGGCACCTCCCGCTTTCCCCACTATTCCTCTTCAGCCAAAAACCTCCCTGCAACAAACACAGCAAAATAAAACGCATTACGTGGAGCCGCCAACCGAAAGTTGGTGGGAACGCTGGCTAAAGAACAATCCCGACCTGGAGAAATTTGTTGGCGAAAACCTGGTGAATAAAATTGGTATTACTGTGTTGGTTCTGGGCATTGCCTTTTTTGTAAAGTATGCCATCGATCAAAATTGGATTAATGAAGTGGGCCGTGTAAGCATTGGAATGGTTTGTGGTATTGCATTGGTTGCAATAGCACACTATTTACGAAACAGCTACCGGGCCTTTAGCTCAGTAATGGCCGGCGGTGGTATTGCAGTATTTTATTTTACCATTGCTTTTGCATTTCACCAATACCAATTATTTTCTCAAACTGTGGCATTTGTTATCATGATTGGCATTACCATATTTGCCGTAGCGCTTTCTGTACTGTATGATAAAATTGAATTGGCCGTTATTGCTACCGTTGGTGGCTTTCTTGCACCATTCCTGGTGAGTACCGGCAGCGGTAATTATGTTGTGTTATTTAGCTATCTGCTTATCCTAAGTTCCGGGATTCTACTTACTGCATATTTTAAAAAATGGCCGCTGTTGCTTGCATTGTCTTTCTTCTTTTCATGGCTCATTTTTGATGGCTGGCTTTTAAATGAATTTAACTTTGATGAATCTGCCACACTTAATAAAAATGCTTTACTTTTTGCAACAGCTTTTTATTTCCTTTTTTTAATTACCAGTTTGATTAATAACCTGCGGACTCAAAAGCCTTTCAAACCGTTTGATTTTTCGCTTTTGCTCATCATTAGTTTTAGCTATTATGCACAAGGCATGTACATTTTAAGCATTTGGAATGATGGTATTTACCAGGGCTTTTTTACCATTGCATTAGCGCTTATAAATCTTGCACTTGCCTGGTATCTCTTTGCATCGCAAAAAGGAGATAAAAATTTACTCTATGTACTCATTGGCCTTACGCTTACGTTTGTTTCATTGGTGGCGCCTGTGCAACTGCATGGCCTGAGCATAACGGTTTTTTGGAGTGCCGAAGCTGTATTGTTGTATTGGTTATACCAACGCAGCCAAATGAATATTTTTAAATACTCTTCCCTTCTTGTATTGTTTTGCATGGGGTTAAGTTTACTGCTTGATTGGTCTATTGCAAATACAAAAAGTGATAGCTTTCTTCCGATGATTTTTACGAATTGGAAAGGGATTGTTACTAATATTTTTGCTCTTGCATGCCTGGGCTGTTATGCACTACTGTTATACAGAAATGAAAACAATACAGATACTTATTTTGGATTAAAGAATAAGACTGCCAAAATAATTTTCGGTACCGCAGCCCTGGTAGTATTTTATATTACCTGTATATTTTGTGTTAACCTCTATTTTAAGGAACAAGAAAGTTTTGCAATTCCCAATGCATATCAGCAACTAATAACTTATATTTTTTCAATAGCTATCCTGCTATTTATTAAGCGGGCCAACAGCATTTCTAAGCCGGCATTGCCACTTGCTTTAATTGCGGTATGTTTTATTTTCTATTTTGCCAGTTCCGGCTTGGTCAATAAACTGGTTGTAGAAAGTATTCAAAACAATCATACTCCAGTGCATGCTCTTGCTCACTGGCTTGCTGTTTTATCATTGCTGTATTTGCTTTATTGGCTGGTCAATATTTTCCGGCAACATATTCTGGCGCTTGGAGATCGTTTTTCCTGGCTGATCAGTTTAGCGGCCGTAGCAGTTTTTAGCATAGAATGCAGGCTGCTTTATCTTTCTATTTTTGCAGACAGCAATACATTGACCATGCATACCAGCAATTATTCAAAAGCCGGCCTCACCATCATCTGGGGATTATTTTCTTTTGTTATTATCTGGCTTGGCATGAAATACAAATTCAAAAGCCTGCGCATCATTGCACTTGGCATTTTTACGGCTGCGCTCATAAAATTATTTCTCTTCGATATCAGGAATATTTCTGAAGGCGGAAAAATAGCAGCATTTATAATGCTGGGCATTTTACTACTGGTCATTTCTTTTATGTACCAAAGGCTAAAAAAAATAATTATCGATCATGAAGAAAAAATTAGTTAGTACGCTTTTATTTGTTTCGATAATTTTTTCATGTTTCGCCCAAACAGCAGGCTATACATTTAAAGCCGACTTTGGCCCTATACAACAGAGTGGTTTTTGGAATATTGTTCTAACTCCCGAAATAAATGCCCGGGTAAAACCAGATTATAGTGATTTGCGCATCGTTAATGATGATGCAAAATGGGTTCCGCATGTGTTGCGGGCACCCGGTGCAGAACACACAAACCATGCGGCCATTTGGGATCTTTTCATCACAAAAAATGAAAACAACCCTACCTACACAGAGTTGATTGTCAGGTCAGATAAAATGGAAATCAACAATCTTATCCTTGAACTAAAGAACACAAGCGTGGAAAGATTTGGCGATCTTACAGGAAGCGAAGATTCTATTAATTGGTTTGTTGTAAATGATAGTATTCTCTTAAGCCCTTCTTCAACAGGAAAAAATAATGTAAGCAGTTTTACTATAAATTTTCCACTAAACAGTTATAGGTTTTACAAACTTTATGTGTACAACAAAGGTAAAGCTCCTTACAATTTTATCAATGTAAAAACCCTTGCGGCTACAAGTGCCATTACAGGCCAGCCGTTTGCGGAGTTTATACAAAACCCTTCGCCAGATTTTACACAAAAAGACAGTGCTAAATACTCTTACATTACCGTATCTCAGAAAGCTCCCTACCAGGTATCTAAAATTGCATTTAAGATCAGCGGCACAAAATATTTTAACCGCTCTGTAGATTTGTTCGTTCACAATTTGCCCCGAAATGCTGCAGAAGCTGCAAGGCCATGGAAGCGTTTTTTATTGACGAATAACAGTCAACTCGAATTTTTGCTGCCTGCAATTAAGGATAGTACTTTCTACCTGGTTGTAAAAAATGAGGATAATTTGCCATTACAATTAACAGAGATTAGTACTTACTCTAAATTGTATGTGGCCACTGCCTACCTGGAGAAAGGAAAAGCCTATAGTATGATCATGGGAAATGCAAATGCAAGCATGCCGAATTACGATATTCAAAGCAATGACATCGATCCAAAAAAGGATACAATGATTGCTGCTGTTGGTTCCATTGAAATGTTTTATTCTAAAAATCCGGATAATAAAAATTCATGGCTAAATAACAAATGGTTGCTTTGGCTGGTTATAACAGGGGCCGCAGTAACACTGGCATTTTTTACCTTTAAGCTGGCAAACGACCTGAAGAAAAAGAACCTTCCAGGCATTTAAATTTTATCTTATGCTCATTTATAATGTTACTACAAAAGTAACCAACGCCATTGCCCGGGAATGGCTGCAGTGGTTGCAGGAAGAACATATTCCGGAAATAACTGGTACAGGCTGTTTTACCCATGCCAGGATTTTGCAGTTATTGGAAGTGGATGATAGCGAAGGCCCCACCTATGCCATACAGTATTTTGCAGAAAGTATAGAACAATACGAACAATATATTGAAACATTTGCCGGAATGATGCGGCAAAAATCATTCGAAAAATGGGGTGATCAATTCATAGCTTTTAGTTCTATAATGAAGATTGTGCAATAATTGTGCATAACATAAACCATAGCTCACAGAATATTAAATTAAATATTATGCGTTGCTGCAAGCCTTATTCACAAAGGATTTGAGAAGCTATTTCTCTGAAACCCTTTAAGGAAAAGCATTACAGCAAATCAACTACTTTTTAAGCTTCTTTAAAATACAGTATAAATCCGCCAAAATCCTTATGCATGTTGAATTGTAGCTTTTATTTAAAAAAATAAATTTCTTTAAAATAAATTTGTTGCAATCAAAAACCATCTATATTTGTTGGACTATAAATTTTCAAAAAAATCATTATGAACAAAGCTGAATTAATTGCAAAAATTGCTGACGACGCAGGCATCACAAAAACTCAGGCAAATGCAACTGTAGATGCATTTGTAGATGCAGTTACAAAAACTTTAAAAAAAGGTGACAAAGTTACTTTGGTTGGTTTTGGTACTTTCTCAGTATCAAAAAGAGCTGCCCGTAACGGTCGTAACCCACAAACTGGTGCTGTGATTAAAATCAAAGCAAAAAAAGTAGCT
>JBBRFX010000099.1:0-15328 GCA_038241275.1 Chitinophagales bacterium | reverse complement strand
GCGCCCGCCCTTTCTATCACAAGCTCTATGTCCTGTTCAAACTCTTTTACGTATAAATGGCAATGAGTGTCTATCATATTCGGGATTCCGGCTCCAGTTTTTACCGGTATTTAACTGGATTTAAAAAAAAGAAAAAATAATCTAAAAATAATTTTGCAAATAAAAAATCTTCACCGTATCTTGGCAGGAGTTTTCATAGGGTACGGATTAAAAACGGGCCAGGGTTTCTACCCAGGCCCATTTTTTTTGCAGCCATCTCAGATGCTGATTGCTTTAAATAAGAACCCTTTTGCTGCAAAATATTCCAACACTTTAGGTAACGCATATTTCATCCGCTCACTTGCTTTTTCACTATCATGAAATACTACGATACTTCCAGGATCTGCATTTAAAATAACATTTTGCAGGCACTGCTCTTTAGAAATTTTTACATCAAAATCACCACTCAGCACTGTCCACATAATAGTTTTCAAGCCATATACAGGACTTAATAATTGCTTAACCAGGAAACCGGAAATTTTACCATAAGGAGGCCTGAAAAGTTGACTATCTATATATTGTTTTGCCAGTTTTATATTTTCCAGGTACCTGGCATCGGTTGTTTTACTGCCATTAAGGTGATCGTTGGTATGGTTACCTACTGTATGCCCTTCTTCAATAATTCGTTTATAAATTTCTGGATAGCTCAAAACATTTTTACCAATACAGAAAAAGCTGGCTTTAGCGTTATATTTCTTTAATTCATCCAAAACAAAAGGAGTATGTTCCGGATGAGGTCCATCATCAAAACTCAAAAAAAGCTCTTTGCCGGATGTATTCATATCCCAAACCCTGTTTTTATATACTTTCTTTACCCAGCCCGGCGTTCTTATAAGATAAAACATGCCACAAAATTAATTTTTATAATCCATTAAACATATTCCATAACCATTGGTCATAGATTAACAAAACAAATTTATAAATTATGAAACCTACAAAACTTCTCCTCGCCTTATCATTAGGGCTTTTTACTTTCTTTACCTCATGTAAAAAAGAAAGCACCCCGGTTACTACTGACTCTGATGCTGTAATTGAAGCAACATTTGAATTAAGTACAGATAATGCCACCTCCGATTTTATGTTAGAAGATGACAATGATGTATTAATGGAAGCAGCCGAAGACAGAAACCTTTTAGGCAATTTTGCTCCACCAATTGAAAGTCACAACTTTCTTGCCTGTGCTAATGTAACTGTTACACCACAAAATGGTTTTCCAAAAACGATTCTTATCCGTTTTGATTCTACCTGTGTTTCTCCCAGAGGTATAGTGCGCAAAGGAGTCGTTCGTATTGTGATTTCAGATACCTTACGGAGGTCTGGAAGCACCGCAGTGATGACCTTTGAAAATTACTTTGTAAATAATTTTAAAAGAGAAGGTACTCATACCTGGACAAATACCAGCCTGCCTGGCGGAAAAAGCTGGCAGCGCAAAATACAGGGTGGAAAAATTACTGCCCCCAATGGCAGGTTTTGGTTGCATGAGTCAATAAAAGATATCGTTCAAACGGCAGGAGTTAGTACGCCGGGTTTGTTAGATGATGTTTTCTCTGTTACCGGAAATGCCAGTGTAACCAATGCACAGGGCGTTACAAGAACTGCTACTATCCAACTGGCCTTACAGAAAAAATATATTTGTCATAATATTGACAAGGGCCGCATCCGTTTCCAGGGGCCAAATCATTTTGCCATATTGGATTATGGTGATGGAGCCTGCGACAGAGTAGCCACTATTTCAATAAATGGCCGCCCTCCGAGAACAATCCTTTTACCTTAGTCATATTTTTTTCTCATTTTCAATTTTAAAGCCGTTACAATTGTAGCGGCTTTTTTATTATTGTGATGTTTTATTGAAGCCATGCAAACTTATCTTTGCAACCGGAAATAATCAATTATGCCACAACCTAAAGTAAGAGTTCGCTTTGCACCCAGCCCAACAGGAGGACTTCACCTGGGTGGTGTAAGAACCGTTTTATATAATTATCTTTTTGCCCGCAAACATGGCGGAGAATTTATAGTAAGAATTGAGGATACAGACCAAACAAGGTTTGTAGAAGGCGCAGAACAATATATTTTTGATTGCCTTAAATGGTGTGGAATAGAACCAGATGAAAGCCCGCTTCACGGAGGCGAATATGGCCCTTACCGCCAGAGCGAAAGAAAAGCTTCCTACCTTACTTATGCAAAAGAACTGGTAGAAAAAGGTTTTGCCTATTATGCATTTGATACTCCAGAAGAACTGGAGCAAATGAGGAATAATCTTAAAACAGAAGAAAATCCTTCTCCGCAATATGATGGCACGGTAAGAAATAAAATGAAAAATTCTCTTACCCTCCTGCCTGATGAAGTAAATAAATTAATAAGCGAAGGGGCCCGTTTTGTGATAAGGATTAAAATGCCGGAGCATGAAACCATTTCTTTTACCGATATGATACATGGCGAAGTAAGTTTTGAATCTTCGTTGGTAGATGATAAAGTTTTGCTGAAAGCCGATGGCATGCCTACTTATCATCTTGCCGTGGTAGCAGATGATTATTTAATGAAAATTACCCATGCTTTTAGAGGCGAGGAATGGTTGAGCAGTGCACCGGTGCACATCCTTCTCTGGAAATATTTATTTGGTTTAAACAAAATGCCACAATGGGCTCATATGCCTTTAATTTTGGGCCCCAGCGGAAAATTAAGTAAAAGAGACGGCGCCAAATATGGCTTCCCGGTTTTTGCAATGAACTGGAACGATCCAAAAACTAATGAACTTACGGAAGGATTTAAAGAAAAAGGATTTTTACCAGAAGCATTTATCAATCTGCTGGCAGTGCTTGGCTGGAATGATGGTACGGAACAGGAAATATTTTCTTTAGATGAACTGGTTGAAAAATTTTCTATAGAACGTGTACATAAGGGCGGAGCAAAATTTGATTTTGAAAAAGCCAAATGGTACAACCATGAATGGATTAAAAAATTAGATGTTGCTCATTACTCATTGCTGGTTAAAGAACTTTTTAAATCAAAAGGAATTCTAATTACCGATGAACTTAATTTTAATAAAGTACTTGAATTGGTAAAAGACCGTTGCACTTTAATTTCTGATTTTTATACACAGGCATCCTACTTTTTTAAAACCCCCGAAAGCTGGGATATTGATGCTGTGAAACCTAAATGGAATGAGGCAAAAACGGATTTTTTTAATGAGTACTGTAATAAACTGGAAGCAATAGAAAATTGGGAATTAGGAATAATTGAGTCAACTTTTAAAGAACTGGCAGTAGCAAAAAATATCAAACCCGGCGAATTGCAACTGCCCATGCGCATCATGCTGGTGGGTGCTAAATTTGGCCCTGCTGTTTTTGAAATTGCTGCAATGATTGGTAAAACAGAAACGATCACAAGGATTAAAAATGCCTTAAAAGTCTTTTAAATCCTTAACCCTGCTTTTCCATTAAGTTTACTATATCTGCAAAGCCTGTAGTAAAAGTATTTTCAATCAATAACACATCCTCGGGTGCCAACTGCACAAGGTCTTTGCTGTTGTCTACGGCATGTTGTGCGGTACGTATACCTGGTATGACTGTGCTCACAGATTGATAACTTAAGATATAACTCAGTGCCAGTGACGTTTTGCTGATGTTGTATTTGTTACAAAGCGGCCATATTTTATCTTCCAATAACGATAATGACCCATTCAATATTTCCTTATTAAAACGAAAACTGCGGTGATCATCCGGCGTGAAATTTTTATCTAAGCTGAATTTTCCTGTCAGTAATCCAAACTGGAGGGGCATTCGTGCAATAATGCCGTAGTTATTTTCCTCCGCTATTTTCATTAATCCAAAAGCCCGTTGGTTAATGATATTATAAACCAATTGAAATCCGTCTCCCAGGCCATGCTTCATCATAAATGTTGCTTCCGGCCCTGGATAAAAAGTATTTAAGGATAAGCCCCAATAGCGGATCTTTCCCTGCTTTTTTAATATTTCCATTGCCTCCACACAAAGCTCCTTTTCAAAATGCTGCATCCTGGCAGAATGCAACTGGTAATAATCAATCGTGTCTCTTTTTAACCGCTTTAAGCTAGCATCGCATGCTGCCAAAATATGCTGCTTGCTGTAATCTAACTGAATGGTTTCTTCAATATTTCTATGACCAACTTTGGTAGCAATTATGATGTCTTTATTGTTACCCAATTGCTTTCCCAATAAAATTTCGGAGTGCCCCAAACCATAAAAATCTGCCGTATCAAAAAAATTGATACCACAGTCCATTGCCTTAAAAATTGCCGCCACAGAATCCGCATCATCTGCCTTTCCCCAGCCAATAGGCGTTTTACCTATCATAGCATTGCCACCTATAGCCCAGGCACCAAACCCTATTTCACTTACAACTAAATCAGTATTTCCAAATTTTCTAAATCGCATATAAGACGTAATATCTTTAAATTTAGTAAATACATTTGCATTTACACCATCTTTATAAAATGAGTACAGATAAACAACGCCCCATAAGAGTATTAGTTGCCACAGTTGGTTTAGATGGTCACGACCGTGGCGCCAAAGTAATTGCAACATCGAGAGAGATGTAGGCATGGAAGTAATTTATACCGGCCTGCTCCAAACTCCCGAAATGGTTGTAAATGCTGCCCTGCAGGAAGATGTAGACGCTATGGTGTAAGCATTCACAGCGGGGCTCATATGACCGTATTCCCTAAAATTATGCAGTTGCTCAAAGAAAAAAATATGAATGATGTATTGCTCACCGGAGGTGGTATTATTCCGGAAGACGATATGAAAACATTAAATGATTTGGGAACGGGTAAACTATTTGCTCCCGGCACTACCACATCAGAAATTGCAGCATACATTAAAAATTGGGTTAAAGAAAACCGTAATTTTTAAATTTCGGGTAGGCTTAACCGTTTGCGTTTGGAATAAATACGAATTCCCACTATAAAAAATACACAAAGGGTAAGATTTAAATTGGTAGAAATATTGGTTTCTTTCATTAACAGGTAATGCAACCCGCCCATAGCACAGGCAGTGGCATACAACTCCCCTTTCTTAAACAGATCGGGAACTGCATTACAAAAAACATCTGCTATCAACCCGCCAAAAGTAGCCGTAATTACACCCATAATTAATGCATAAATATCATTCAGCCCATTACGCAATGCTACTTCAATACCCGCAGCAGTAAACAATCCCAGCCCCGCAGCATCTGTAAAAAAAATCGTTCTTCTAAACCGTTTCACATTTTCTTTGAGCAGGAAAGTAAAAGCAGTTCCTGCAAAAACCAATATCAGCGCCAAATTATCATTGATCCAGTTTACAGGTTTAATACCTATCAGTAAATCCCTGATGGTACCTCCGCCATAAGCAGTGGCAAATGCAACCACCAGGCCGCCAAAAATATCCATCTTATAGGTACGGGCTTTCAATGCACCCGTTAATGCAAATACAAATATGCCGGTATAGGTGATGATAGAAAGTAAGGCCATGTTATAAAGGTATCAAATGTATTATCTTCGATATGAATAAAAAAAATCTCAAAATGAGTTATACCACCTTATTAACTGTAATTGAAAATAATACCTGCATCATTACTATCAACCGGCCTGATAAATTAAATGCATTAAATAAAGATGTATTCACCGACCTGGATAATGTTATGGATGAAGTTATCCGCAATACCGAAATTAAATCAGCTATCATAACGGGTGCTGGCCCCAAAGCATTTGTGGCAGGAGCAGATATCACAGAGTTTGCCGGGCTAAATAAAGACCAGGCTATGGCATTGGCGCAAAGAGGCCAGGATGTATTTTTTAAAATTGAAAATTGCCCAAAACCAATAGTAGCTGCTGTTAATGGTTTTGCACTGGGTGGTGGTTGCGAACTGGCAATGGCCTGCCACTTCAGGCTTTGCAGCGAAAATGCAAAATTCGGTCAGCCCGAAGTGAATCTTGGCTTGATACCAGGTTATGGTGGCACACAGCGTTTAACCCAACTGGTGGGCAAAGGAAAAAGCATGGAGTTACAAATGACCGGTAATATGATAGATGCCAATGAAGCCCTGCAACTGGGTCTTGTAAATCATGTAGCCACTACCGAAAGTTTGCTGCAAAAAACAAAAGATATCCTGCAGGTTGTTCACAGCAAGGCACCGGTGGCGGTAAGCAAAATAATTGAATGCATTAATACCGCTGTGGTAAACGATGATAACATAAGCGGTTATAAAAAAGAGGTAGCAGCATTTGGAGAATGTTTTATAACAGATGATATGAAAGAAGGTACTACTGCATTTTTAGAAAAGAGAAAAGCAATATTTACAGGAAAATAAAGTTCTAAAAAATTCGAATCACTTTTACAAACCGGCCCTGGTAATAATTACCCAGGGCGGTTATAGTAACCCCATACTGCCTGCCTGAAGTGGAATGAATGAACCGCAACGAATCTGTATTTTCTGTTATGATACCCATATGCCCCACCACACGTATCACACTGTCCGTTCCGGTAAATAAAACCAGGTCGCCGGCTTTTGCTTCAGGCAATGGTATCTCTCTTCCCACATTGGTAAAATCTACAGATGACCTGGGAACTTTAATATCAAAGTGATTGAAAACATTTGTGATAAATCCGGAACAATCAAATCCCTGTGCAGGATCCGTAGAACCATATTTATATGGAACACCTATAAGTGTTTTGGCATAAGTAATAATATTTTCCGGAGTCACATTTTGGGTAATAACCGGTACAGTTACGGGCAAAGGAATTACAGGTTTTACTGTATCTGAAACTTGTATTTCAATTTCCTTATCAGCTAATTTTACCTTTTTTTCAGTTGAATCCCTGTTGCAGGATAAATACCAAAAAACGAACAACAGAAAATATATGATCAGCTTCATCATACAAACCTATGCATATATAAGGCCAATATTATTAAAGAACTGGATTTTGAAATGAATTATCTTTGCGGGGAAAAAACCAATCTCACCATGCAATATAGAATAGAAAAAGACACAATGGGCGAAGTAAACGTTCCCATCGACGCCTATTATGGCGCCCAAACACAACGCAGCATCGATAATTTTAAAATTGCGCAGGACATCAATAGAATGCCCAAAGAAATTATCAGCGCATTTGCTTATTTAAAACATGCCGCTGCCATTACCAATAATGAAGCAGGCGTTCTTACAAAGAAAAAAGCAGACCTGATAGCAAAGGTTTGCAAAGAAATCCTGGAAGGAAAATTAGACGAGTACTTTCCTTTGGTGGTATGGCAAACGGGAAGTGGTACGCAAAGCAATATGAACGTAAATGAAGTAGTAGCTTACCGTGGCCATGTAATAAATGGTGGCAAACTGGGCGATAAAGAAAAATACCTGCACCCCAATGATGATGTAAATAAAAGCCAAAGCAGCAATGATACTTTTCCCACTGCCATGCATATTGCTGCATATAAAATTTTGGCAGAAACTACCATTCCCGGCATCCTCAAACTTCGTAATACATTAGATAAAAAAGCAAAGACTTTTAAAAAAGTTGTAAAGATTGGCCGTACTCATTTTATGGATGCTACTCCGCTTACCGTTGGCCAGGAATTTAGCGGCTACGTATCACAGTTAGATCATGGATTAAAAGCCATTAAGAATTCATTGGCACATTTAAGTGAACTGGCATTGGGTGGTACTGCTGTAGGAACAGGTATTAATACTCCGCCAAAATATGATGTGAATGTGGCCAAACATATTGCCAAATTAACCAAGCTGCCTTTTAAAACCGCTGAGAATAAATTTGAAGCACTGGCTGCCCATGATGCCATTGTAGAAGCTCATGGTGCTTTAAAAATGGTGGCAGTAAGTTTAATGAAAATTGCCAATGATATCCGTATGTTGTCTTCCGGACCACGCAGCGGTATCGGAGAACTTTTTATTCCCGATAATGAACCAGGATCTTCTATCATGCCCGGCAAAGTTAATCCCACACAATGCGAAGCAGTAACGATGATTGCAGCGCAGGTAATGGGTAATGATGTTACAATTGGAATTGGTGGAAGCAACGGGCATTTTGAACTGAATGTTTTTAAACCGGTTATGATTTATAACTTTCTGCATAGTGCAAGGCTGATAGGTGATGGCTGTGTTTCATTTAATGATAAATGTGCAGTAGGTATAGAACCTATTAAAGCAAATATTAAAAAGCATCTTGACAATTCGCTGATGTTGGTAACTGCATTGAACCCTAAGATTGGTTATTATAAATCTGCTGAAATTGCACAGAAGGCACACAAAGAAGGTACGACCTTAAAAGAAATGGCTGTGAAGCTGGGTTATGTAACTGCAAAAGAATTTGACGAATGGGTGATACCGGCCAATATGGTTGGTAAGATCAGCTAAAATATATTTTTTTCAAAAAGAAAAGGTCTCCAAAAACTGGAGACCTTTTCTTTTTAATCTTGAATACTTTATCAAATTTTTTTAAAATTCAAATCATCTCATAAAATTATTGTTTAATAAATTTTTCTGTTTGAATTTGAATATCATATCCATTAAATAATTTTAAAAGATAGGTGCCTGAAGGGTAGTTGGAAATATTGATAGAAAATTCATTTTGATTGGATGAAACCTGTTTGATAATCCTTCCATTTAAATCATACAATTGCACTTTTATCGGTTTGATAACACCTCTTTTACTTTTTATATTTAAAATATTTTGTGAGGGATTCGGATAAATACGAACCTGTTTCTGAGCTGATAAATTGGTTTCGCTATTACCCGGATTGAGTGTAAGAACAGATCCTGTATAAGTATATTCTACTATTGCTCCTCCATTAATAGAAGCACTGACATCCCTTGCCACATAAAACCTTAACCCATCCGGTGCTGCAGTAATTCTTCTAATCCTGTTGCCATCTCCAATGAAATAAGAAATAGTATCGCCCGTTATTCCTGTGCCTGAATCATTTAATTTAACCCTGTAAATTCTGTCTTTTTTTAATGGCGAAATCAACAGGGAATTGGACCATCCCGGAATAACGTTAAAACTATAAAACTCAATACTGGAACATGCCACAGTGGGCCAAAGTGCATTATTGGTTTGAGCATACAAAGCCGCCATATTTGCTGCCAATACAGTAAACATTGTGAATATCGGTTCCTGGTGATTGTTTGCAGGAACAGTACAAAAAGCAGCTTCATTAGCACTCAATGTTTGCCCGATTTTATATCCATTCACATTGTTATCGTAGTATCCTGATACTTTATCCCAACCATAATTTTTCGATGGTTCTAAAATATTTATTTCATCATCCGTTCTGTCCATTTGTTCGTTGCTGTATAAAATTTTGGTAGCGGGCAACGACTTTGCACTACCCCAGGCCAGCCCCTGTGGGTTTCTGTGACCGAGCGTATAAACATAATCCCTGGGAGTAATAGTGGCTGCATTATAGAAAGGATTATCATTTGGCACCCATGCATCAAGCCCTGCATCTCCATCGCTTCTGGTGTTTATACGCAACGATTTGCCTTCCATTACATCTACATTTTGAGCATTCTCTGTTCGGGTAGCATTTAAAAACTGGCCGGCTCCCATGTCACCAACGGTATAATATAAACGGTATTGGGTATGGGCAGCATCTACCCCTGGCTCTATTGTTGGCCCAATTAGTAATCTTCCAGAATTATGATCACTGCTACCCGGTATGTTATCCAATACAATCACCGGGTTGGTTAATTGATTGCTGGTATAATCATACCTTACAATTTTTGTTGTAAAAATACAACTGGTATTTGTGCCCGGGCAAGAGCCACGGTTATATACATAAGCAATATAAACCCAGGGAGTAGAATTTCTCACCGAATCATTCAAAGAATATAAATTGGGGTGCAGGGCCAGCCCCATTAAACCTCCCTGTGGAAGTTGACCATTGGTAAAATTGATGGAGGGATCATTTCCGGGATTTCCTATACCGGCCCTCAAATTAAGCAAGGTCGTTTTTACGCCTGTTGCCACACTTACCCTTTGCACTTTATAGGAAACATTTTCTGTAACCCATAATGAATCATTAGGGCCATATACTACCTCCCATGCAGAACTGAACCCACTTGCAATCGTGCGTTTTGTAAAAGATTCAGTTTGAGCTTTGGTAACAAATGAAATAATACCAAAGAAAAAAAAGAAAGAAAAAAAATGTATGATGTTTATTTTCATAAGTGAGATAGTATCATTATATGAACTATATAATTTTTATACAGATTTTTTTTATACTTTTTAAAATAACGTACCATCCATAAAAAAAGTATTTATCTCCTTAATTCCGAAAAATGCATCTGGCCTTTTCTTCAATTACCATTCAATTTTTTAAACAAAAAACCATCAGGTTACCCTCTACCTGAGATTGCAAGGAGCGTACTTTTACTTTTTCTTGGTAAAAGAAAAATCTCCTCATACTATAAATAAATAAAAATCGTTCATTAATAGTAATCCATCCAATTCATGTAACATTTTTTCAGATCAAACCTTTATCCATGAAGAAATATTTACATGTACGTTATTTAATAATTTATCTGCTGTTATTGCTCTTACATCAGCATGTCTTTTCTCAGGGTGCCAACAGGGTAGATATTGGTAAGAGTTTTGCCAATATGAGTAAGCTCAACACCGGCGGCGCATTTAACCCCGGGGATACCATTGAAATTCGTGTAACCTTTGCAGTTATACGCCAGGGTAGTTATACCGCTTTAGACAGTGTGCAGGTATTTGACCAGGTTCCCGCCAAAACTACTTATATCCCCGGTTCTATGAGAGTAGCTACCAATGAAGGGATTACTTATAAAGGTCCATTTACAGAAGCTGTGGATTTAGATCCCGGAAGAAACGTGGCAGGAAATATCATTATCAATCTTGGTAATAAAGCAACCGGTACCCGTGGTGGGAGAATTCGCTCAGACACCAGCCGCCCTAGTTTTTTCAATTCCCATTGTATAATGATGGCCTGTTACAAAGTGAGGATTAATCCCACAGCCTCATATGGAGATACCATAACAGTGGGTGGAAGTGTACGCTATAAAATGGTAAGCCCTACCATTGCCTCGTACTCTGTAAGTTTTCCGCAGTATAAAATCCTTCTATTTGCAAATAGTGGTTATTGCCCTAATGGAACGGATGTAAGTTCAGCCTCAGATTTTGGTGGCACTTTTGGCAATGGTACAGCCGTAAACAGGGTGGCCCCATTAGGTTTTGCAACCACCTATATCAAACAAAATATCAGTACCGGGCAACCACAGGATTATAACTATGCCATTATTAAAAACAGCAGTGCCGATTCATGGACAAACCCCAATTCTGCCATGCCCGAAGGTCCTGTATTACATAGGGTATTCGGATTTTGGGATATTGCCGGTGATCATACAGGATCCAGCAATACCGCTTTTGGAAATGCACCCCCTGCGGCTGCGCAAAATTCCGGTTATTTCGTTTTAATAAATGCCAGTTACAATACCAATGTAGCATACCAGGAAACCCTCAGCAATTTATGCCCCAATACCTACTATGAATTTAGTGCATGGTTTAGAAATGTGTGTCCAAGATGCAGTTGCGACAGTACCGGAAGAGGTAGTGGTACTACTGGTTTTATCAGAGGGCCCGGCAATGATTCTTCGGGAGTAAAACCAAACCTTAATTTTGAGATTGATGGCCTGGCATATTATACCACCGGCGATATGAAATATGACCGTGGAGTACCATGGAAAAAATTTGGATTTACTTTCCTTACCAGGCCGGGACAAACTACTGCCAATTTTGCCATCAGAAATAATTCTCCGGGTGGGGGTGGAAATGACTGGGCCATTGATGACATTAAAGTATCTCATTGCGGACCTACATTAACTATGAATTATAACCCGGAAGTATTGGGCTGCAAAGAAGGAGCATTTACAGTAGCCCTTAAGGATACTATTCGATTTATTTATAATAGTTATGTTCATTTTAAATGGCAAAAAAGTAATGTTGGAGGAACGGTGTGGGCAAATATGACAGGGCCTGGCACTTCTGGAATTGGAACTCCCACCCTGGTAAACGGACTATATCAATATGTAACAGTATTGCCGCCTTTTCTTGCTTTTGCTGCAGACAGTGGAACTTATTACCGGGTAATTGTGGCCACCACTGCTGCCAATCTTGCCAATACTTGTGCATATAAAGACCAAAACACTACCATGATAAGAGCCATTACCTGTGGTGTAATATTGAATGGTAATTTTATTCAGTTTAGAGGAACGCTCGCTGGTAAAAAAGTATACCTCACATGGAGCACGGCAGAAGAAAAAAATCTTTCTCATTATGAAATTGAAAAAAGTTCGGATGGTATTAACTTCTCTTCTTCGGGGAGGGTAAATGCCAGAAATATGTATGAGGCATATTATAACTATACCGATCCTGATGAAATGAATGGCCACAGATTTTACAGGCTTAAAATGATTCAGCAGGATGATAAGTTTAAATACAGTAATATCATAGAATTAAGCACAGCGCTATCTTTTGAAGTAAACAATATTCAGAACCCATTTGCAGATAATATATATGCAGACATTACCGTTCCTGAAGCCGGAACAATTAATATCAATCTGCATAATGATAAAGGTCAAAAAGTAAAAGTATATAGCCAGCCTGTAAATAAAGGTTTAAACAAAATACCTGTTACAGAACTGGGCAACTTAAGTACGGGTATCTATTTTATTGCTATAGAATATAAAAACCAGGTACATAGAAGCAAACTGGTTAAACATTAGTTTTTTTTGCTTACCCCGGCAGATCATGCGACTGCCTTTTATGAAAAAACCGGAGCAATCCGGTTTTTTGTTTATATAAATATGATTAAAAAATATTTTATTGAATAGGAACATTAAATATTCCCTCTGTTATTGTTTTTAAACCCGGCCCGGCTCCTGCATTATCTTTTAATGGCCCAAAAAAAGTTCCTATTACTCTTGTTGCAGTGATACTGGATATTACAATCGTAAAGGGTGGAGTTTGAGTCGTAACACCAGATTCTGCCAAATATTCTAATGACGCAGCATCATAATAATAGGCTCCCAGTGCGATTCCTGTAAGAAGCTGGTTTACTGTGTAAGTACCAGCAGCAATGTTACCACCTGTTGTTTTTGCAAATCCAACACTTATTGACGGATCTGCACCTGCAATAGTTTCGCCATCTATACTTAGAATTGGAAACCCTGCGGTATTATCTAAAGTGCCAACAGCATTTGCATTAAAAGTTGTAAATACCCCGTTTATTTTGCAGGTAATAAAATTTGTGGCAGCACCTGTTACTACTATATCAAATGTGCAGGTAGATCCCGATCCTGGTGTAAAAGTATTGGTACCTGCAGCAGTTGGAGTACCGCTTCCGGTAAGCACAATGGGTTGTGCACCTGTGCCTGTAAATACGCCCGTTGCAGAAAAAGTCATTCCGTTTATAGCAGTTGTAGTAACGGTATAACTACCCATGGTTGTAACGTTTGCCTGTATGGTAACGGTGTTGGCAGAAGTAAGCGGACTTGAAGCTGCATAAGTACCTGCCACTACTGCGGCTGTGCACACTCCGGGAGCACCCTGCAATGTAAATACTGCCGGCGGAGCGGCTGCAGTATATGTTATTGAAAAAGTACAGGTACTTGCATTTCCTGTAGAAGGATAGTTAAAGGGTCCTGCCACTATAGGAGTTCCGGATGCAGTTAATGTTACCTGTTGAGGACCAGTTGCGGTAAAACTACCGGCACCGGAAAAGCTGATTCCATTTACAGAAGTGGTAGTGATAGTATAAGTGCCAATGGTAGTAACAGTCACATCAAATTTAGCAGTATTGGATACCGAAGCAGGCAGGCCAGCCTGGTAGGTGCCGCTTAATACAACTCCTGTGCAATTATTGGGCGCACCGCCTAAAGTATATACTGCCACAGTACTTACCGGCGGCAAAACGGTAATAATGAATGTGCAGGTTCCACCAATAGAGCCTGCGGTAACAGGGATAATACCGGATGATGATGGCGTACCCGAGCCATTAAGCGTAACCGTTTGCGGCCCGGTTGTAACAAAGGTTCCGGCAGAAACAAAAAACATTCCATTGGTAGAAGCAGCTCCCAATGTATAAGCCCCGGTGGCAGTAACATTAACACTAATGGTTAAAGTATTGCTGCTGTTTAAAGCTACCCCCTGGGTATAGGTCCCTGCTGCAATAGCTCCGGTACATATGCCCGGGCTTCCGCCCACTGTAAACTGCGCTATACTTGTAGCAGCACCTACTACTGTTACAGTTACAAAACATTTACTTCCTCCAAAACTTATGATAAAATCATTGGTACCGGCAGTGATTGGTTTACCATTTCCCAAAAGTTTCACGGTGTTTAAACCGGGTGTGGCAATAATGCCTGCTCCTCTAAAATAATACCCGTTTATGGTATCAGATACGATACTGTAAGAACCAGCAACAGTTAAATTTATTTGTACCTCTATATAGTTGCCGGTTCCAAGGGTAGAATCAGCTTTATAAATTCCGTTAACGGAACTTGGGAGACAATCGCCAAAAGTATCCGACTTTAAAGTGCCCAGGGCAGTTCCGCCTGCATCTTCCAGGCTATACTCTTTTTGACAGGAAAGCATTAATATTATCGCTATTGCAATAAATAATGAGGATTTTAAAAATTTCATAGTGAGATTATTTATATTTTACTAAGATACCTGATTGGTATCGTTTACCAAAGTTTCCGTTTCTACCGTGTTATGAATTTCGTCTTTTTTATGTCCAAAAAATCTTCTTTGAAAAACAAGAATTGTTAAAACTCCGGTAGTGATAGATGCATCAGCAATATTAAATATGGGACGAAAAAATTCAAATCTATCTCCTCCCCATACCGGAACCCATGACGGGAAATGCCCACGGATAACCGGAAAATAAAGCATATCTACTACATTACCATGCAGGAAGGATGCATACCCGTTTTTAGAAAAAGTAGCCAGGCCTTCATAATACACATAGTCGTTTAATTGTGCATCATATAACATTCCCTTGTCAAAAATCATCCCATAAAAACAGGAGTCAATAAGGTTGCCCAGGGCACCGGCATAAATAAGCGCAGCACAAATGATAAAACCTTTGCCGTAGCCCCTTTTAATGATACTGCTGATATACCATGTACCAAAAACAACTGCAGCAAGCCTGAAAATGGTTAAAGCCATTTTACCCCAATCGCCGCCAAACTTCCAGCCATAAGCCATGCCGGGATTTTCAACAAAATAAAGTTGAA
>JBBRFX010000098.1:0-15413 GCA_038241275.1 Chitinophagales bacterium | reverse complement strand
AGAGATGGAGCAATATGTTTTCAATATTGGTTTAGAGACCAACCCTGAAGTATTGTTTGGGGTATCAACTACCGTGAGTGTAAAAGAAAGGCTGGGCGTAGCTCTAAAGAATGTACTGGTAAAACAAAAAACAGCAATGCCCGGGTTTGAAACTGAACCAGAAACAGCAATTCCTTTCAGCAAAATTTACAGCAGCAGAAGCGAAGAGGCTATTATTGTCGGGCACCTGAAAAACAGCGCAGCCAACATTATTAAAACATCCAGTTGCTGCAACTTAAGCGATTTGTGAAGTACCATGCATTTCTAAATATACCCTGAATAGGGTATTGTTTGCTTCGGCAAGATCGGTTAGGTTTGCATCGGTTTTTCAAAGGATATTGGATTTTAAAGCGGGGCTGGATTTTTATCCTGGCCCCCTTTTTTTATTATCCGATATATTAATAATTCTTTTTTTTACTCCTGCGATTTCAACACGATTATAAAAGATATTGGGGCAATTTTAGTTTGGTTGAATAATTTTTTTATAATAGCTCCCTTCACTCCTGCTGTTCTTTTTAGCAATAGAAATCATTCACTTTAAAACTCATGCAGGCATTATCCTTTGCAGTCTTGCCTATCCAATGCATTGAACCGTTCTTTATACAGTGGTGGAAGTAAAGATGAATAAAATTGTATCTGATTTGCCCCATATTTTTCTAACAATAGAAAATCTGTTTACAAAATATTCCATCGTACAATTATCATTAAAATATGTACCTGTAATTGTTACTTTTAGTTTTGCCGGAGAGGCGGTAAGGCGAAAAATGAATAACGATAGAAGATAAACGACTTTTTAGATTACCGGCAAATCTTCATTAAATCTCTGCAATGCAACATTAGCTTTTAAAATAGCATTTCCAGTTATTTGATCAAACACAAAGGCGATTTTAAAAAATTTATCCCAGGAATATAGATACAATATGACTCCTTTTATATTTTTAATTCGGAGTTAATACAAGAAGTTTAAGTTAATTTGTTTGATCAATATGTTGAGATCAATAGAATACAAGCCCTGTTAGCAGATAATCATTTAAAACTATTGCATGAAATTTATGGTTACATCATTTAAAAGACATTGTTTATTTGCTGTGCTGTTATTAACAGGTTTAATAGCCGGGGCGCAAAACAGTGCTATGAATATCTGGATAAATGATGCGGCTATGTGGATGCAAAAAGGAAACTTTGATCAGGCCCTCCTTACGCTCAAAAAAATAACCGACAAAGAACCGGGCAATGAAAGAGCACTTATTGCGAAGGCAACCGCTTATGACAGCATGAAAAAATACGGAGACGCTGCAGCCTGCTATGAACAATTAACTCTATTGTATCCCAACAATGCAAATCATCAAACAGGAGCCGGATGGTATTTGATGCTTGACAAACAATATGACCGATCCGAAATATTTTGCCTTCAAGCGCTGAAGCTAAATAATTGCTCTTATGCCAATTTCCTAAACCTGGGGCATTTATATGGCTTTTTAAAACAAAAAAAGAAAAGCCTGGAATATTATTATAAAGCAGTTTCTTATTTGCCCAATAAAGAGGCATACGAATCTATTCTTGCCGATTTTGCACTTTTAGAAAAAGAAGGAAACTATCCTTATAAAACTGCACCTTATGTAAATATGGTAAAAGATTATTTTGCCAATGTATACCTTACTAAAGAATATGGAAGTGAAATACTGGATTCACTTTACCAAATGATTAGTTTTAAAAATTATAAAACAGACAGCGACCCTGTTTTAAAGTTAAAAGAAAGGTTTATAACAGAGGAGGCAAAAAATATAACCATGCGTACATATGTATTGCGGGATTTTTATGTATCCCTTGGTTGGCTTAACTTTTTCCAGTACAGTCAATCACTTGCAATATCCAACTACTTTTTAAATGCTATTAAAATTTCAAATGATTTAAAGGATACTGCTTTTAATATAAAGCTAATATACCAGCTTGGCAGAGAAAGTAACAATGAGGGAGGGGATGCTCTTGTAAGACAGGCATTGGGTATGACCCTGCAATACCAGCATTTTGATTTGCTTTACCCAATAACGATGGAAATGGGCGATAGAATGTTTTCTAAAAACAGGTTTGACTCTGCCCTTTATTTTTACAGGCAAAGCTTTTCTTCAGCAGATGCATCAGCCATACCGGGAGCAAAAAACATAGCTATTAACAGACTTATACGGATGTTTGGCAATGAAAAAAATATAGACTCCGTACATTTTTATTATACCCTTTCCAAAAAATTAAGAATACCGAAAACCTCTGATATAACAATTGAATTTATTGATGACCTGTTTTACTGCAAGCAAATAAGGTACGCCGGTAACGATGCTGCAGCTATAAAAATAGCCAATGAATTGATTGAATTATACGCAACAGAAAAAACGGTTAATTTGGCTGATTTGTACGAGGAGATTGGAATGGCCGATTACAAATTGATGAAAAAAAAGGAAGCCACTTTTTATTTTAGGGAAGCCATAAGGCTACATCAAATTTTTCTGGATAATAACAGCAATGTGAAGATTGCTTTTCCTCTTGAGGAAAGATATCTTTCTTTTGAGCACCTTAAAAGGATGGCACTTGCCGAAAAAAATGTTAAGGAACTTTATGAACTTTCAGAGCAAACCAAAGCCAATATATTGTATCCCAGGCTTACCGGAAAAAGATATGCCGCACCCATTATAAGCATGAGCAATATTGCAAATAACCTTATGCAGGAAGAACTTGTTATATCCTACAGCAGTTCTTCTAAAGCCAATATTGGGTATGGTATTGGCATAAGCCGGGAAGCAGTATTACTGGTAAAGGAAGATCACCAACTACTGAAGCTCCAGATAGAAAAACATGCTGAAGTAAATTGGGATTCGTCACTGGCTATCGCAAAAAAAGCAATTGTTGGCCTAAACATACACGATTTATCTGATGAACAAAATACAAATCTTATTCAGATAACCATTATTGCCAACTATTTAAATATGCTGATGGGAGGAAATAATACCCGGGGTGTTATTCCCTTAAGGCAACAACGCAAAACCAATAACTCTCCATCAGAAATGCTGGCTTATAATAGTATTTTATACCAGCAATATGTAAAACCATTTGAAAAAATGATGGCCGGAAAAACAACCATTTATATTGCTTCAGACCTGGGCACAACGCTTATTCCTTTTGAGGCATTGACCAATGAAGCAGGTAAATACCTGGGCGAGCTCTACCATTTTATTTATATCCCTTCGCTAAGCAGCCAGGCTATTTTAAGATCTTCAGCAAAAGCAGGTAATAAAAAAATGCTGGCCATAGGTAACCCGGTATACGCTCATTTTGAACCACAAAAAACAAAGGGCAGGGCTTACGATATCACAAAAAACGGCCTTGCAACATGGAGTAATCTTCCAGGAACAGAAAAAGAACTCCACTCTATTCAACAGGTATCACAAGGAGTTACTATTTTAGATAAAGAGCATCTTACAGAAGGACGTATAAAACAAATGAATCAATCCGGCGAACTGGCCAAATATGATATCCTTCATTTTGCAGTACATGGCATGGCATCACTGGATGATTATCGTGACAATGCTCTGATCCTGTCGGAGCCCGGCGGTTCTATTGAGGATGGCTTTTTACAATTTGATGAAATAACAAACCTGAAGTTGAATGCAAAACTGGTATGTTTATCTGCTTGTGAAACGGCTGCAGGATTACCCGCTGAAACAACAGAAGTTAAAAACCTGCCGGTAGCATTTTTCCTGGCAGGCGCCGGATCTGTAATTGCTACCTGGTGGAAAATAGATGATGAGGCTACAGGAATATTTATGTCGAATTTTTATGGTTTTATTTATAATGAAAATAAAACGTATTCAGAGGCATTGTACCTGACCAGGAAAAAATTTATAGAGGGATTATTTGGAGAAAAATATAAGTTACCGTATTACTGGGCAGCATTTAAGTATTTTGGCTATTAGTGAAGGATGATTGTTTTCCGAATATTAATAAGTTAGCTAACCTATCCTTTATAGTAACAAGGTCACTCCTTTTGTAGTTTTTTTGCCGGTAAGGCGAAAACATTCTTAACAACAAAGGACAAATAACTTTACGGATTACCGCCAAAAGTGCTGAGTCAAGTGAAAGCTTTATCCCTGAATATCCGTTTAAGTCATAGTATCCTTGTGCTGTATTATTCCATACTTGCACAAGCAAACTATTTGTTTTTACAGTTTTATAAATTTCCCCGTAAGCACATCACTATCTGCATAAATAATTTTTACAAAATATATTCCGCCGGCAAGATGTGCTGCGGGTAGGTTGATTAAATTAATGCCTTTATTAATAAAAATATTTTGTGTGTACAATTGTTTTTGAGTAGCATCCAATACAACCAGTACAGCCTGGCCCTTTTTAGCTGCATCAATAGCTGCTGACAGTTTTTCTTTTACGGGGTTGGGGTATAAAGTAAGAGACGATTGGCCGGTATAGCCCTTTACTGCAACGGTTTCAGAAAAAGTGAATTTGCCATCCAGATCTATTTGTTTTAGCCGGTAATAAGAAATACCCTCGAAATGATTATTGTCTGTAAGCTCATATTTATTCACGCCGGCATTGTTGGCCCAGGAAGGCACAAATGCCACCGTTTCAAAGGGGCTTGCATTGCCCAGAGAACGCTGCACATTAAAGCCCTTGTTATTGTA
Organism: Chitinophagales bacterium; assembly: GCA_038241275.1. Lineage (GTDB taxonomy): Bacteria > Bacteroidota > Bacteroidia > Chitinophagales > Chitinophagaceae > Ferruginibacter. The sequence continues at coordinate 10,686 of JBBRFX010000098.1, read as the reverse complement.
TTCGTTGGTTGTTTTCCAGTTAAGCCATACATGATTGATCTCTTTCCTGTTGGCATCAAAAGCCAAAAGAGTAACCGGTAAAACGAAGCAACCACTATTGCAAGGGCAATCGGGAACCTCTGTTAAAACAGGCATATTTACAACAGGAAGTGCAGCCTGTGTTAACGAAGGAAGAGCAGGTAAAGCATTGTAATTGCCCAGGTTCGTTATGCCTGCAAGCGGGCCTGCAGCCTGCGCAAAAGTGCACTGGCTGTAAACCAATAACCACATGCCAAAGCAAATATTTTTATACATGGTAATGATAAATAGAAAATGTTTATTAAAATTACCAGGCAATGTTTGCCGCTTGATCCCAGCCAAATACTACGGGTGTAACAGGACCACCAGTTGAAGGTAGCCAGTAAGTATACCTAAATTTTGCCGGGATAATGCTAATATTACACAAAGGCCGTCCACCGGCAGTGGTACCTGCTTCTTCTATCTTTGAAATATAAGCATTTTCAAATTGCAGCCTGTAATATACATTGGGTGTTGTGTTATTATATCTTACAAAATCTATTCGAACCGTTGGTAATGGAATACCTCTATACATTTTCGCCTTTAATTCATTTAAAGATCTGTCAACACACATAGAAAAAGTAAATTCTTTGGTACTGGTATTTCCTGTTGTTCCACCACCACCACCAGCACCGATTGATACCGGAGTATTGGAACCAGCATTGTATCCATAAATATTTATCCATTGTACATAACCCGTAGTAGTGGATTCTCCTCTAATCGGGTCCGCATTCATAAACATCTCTGTTTGTGCAGATACCGATATAACGCAGTTAAATAAAACAAATAATAAAAAAATAGAACCTTTCTTTTGCATACGAATTTATTTTTTAAGATGGTTGTTTAAGCAGTTAGTTTGGTTTAAATATGAGTATTGGTTAAATTAAACGGGGGAGTTATTACAAACGCAATTTTAGGCGCCGTAATTTTTTTTGCAATGATACCCTTAAGATTAAACATAACCTATGAAAGGGAAAAATATGTCCGAATTGGCTATCAGGGATTAGGGAAGTTTGATGTATGGTTTGTGATTTTTTATTTGTGATGTATGATTTATGATTTGTGATGTATGTTCATAGTTGTTGGTTCATAGAACATAGTTTATTAATCATTGACCACTGACTATGACCATTCACCTCTCACCTATCCCTGTGTACATATTTCTACAATAAACCCCGCACATTCATTTACAATAAATCGTTTGTGCAATAGTTTTATTAAAAAATGCCAAATACTCTAACAAAAGATACCCACCTATTACTTAAATAAAACATACCTGTTGTGGAATAATTATTGGAACAGATAAATAAAATATTTTACTATGAACAGTATCAATAAAAATCAAACTGAAAACAACTACCAGAATTTGATTGGTGAAGAAGCAGTGAACAAAATAAAGGAACTCACCAAAAAAGCAAGTACCTGTTTTTTGTGCAGCAACATAAAAACGGATAAAAGTTTTAGTGCCCGCCCCATGTCTGTGCAAAAAGTAGATGACGAAGGCAACCTGTGGTTTTTAAGTGCAACCGATAGTACCCATAACAAAGAAATAGCAGCCGATGCTTATGTACAATTGCTTTTCCAGGGATCTGATTATTCCGATTTTTTAAACCTGTATGGTACAGCCAGCATCAACCAGGATAAAAAAATAATCGAAGAATTATGGAACCCGTATTTTAAAACATGGTTCACAGATGGTATAGAAGATAAAAGGATATCGGTGATTAAACTAACCCCGCAGGAAGGATACTATTGGGATACCAAAAATAATATGGCAGTAGGTTTTATTAAAAGGCTGGTAGGCGCTGCCTTAGGTAAAACAATGGATGATTCTATTGAAGGTGAGATCATCATGTAAGGCTGATCGTTTTTTATTTCAGCTTAAAACATAGCTACTCATAATTCTTATCATTCGTGGCATTAAAGAAATTCATGGCATTCAAATTATAAAATAATACTTTTTTCTGTTTAAAAATAAACAGAAAAAAGTATTATAAAAATAAGCGACTTTCACCCCGTCCATTTGATTGGGGTCATGCATTCTGTCAGCATTCACCTTTCACTTTTTGACTTTTGAATTTTTTGCTTTTGAATTTTTACTCCTATCCCTTCCCTTCAAAAAGCTATACGTCAACGCCGATAATGTGAGTAATAATTGGTATGCTACCAATTAAATAGTTTTAATTAGTTGGCGATTCCTGAGCTGCCATGTTGTTATCTGCATAAAATTTGTCCCGGTGTTCTTTAAATTCAGTCATTAAACTACTCACTATCTCGATACCGGAATCAACTTCCCCATGAAGATCAGGAAGACGGTCATCCAATAATGATACACCAAGATTTATATTATCTGCTTCAATCTGTGAAATCTTTTTTAAAACAGCCGTTTGACTGTTGTTCAGGTCTTCCAGCTCACGAAAGATCTTATCCATCAAATTTAATTGTTGCATTTTGTCCATAATAATTGTTTTATGTAAGATTTATTACCTAAAGTAAATCAAACATCATGCGCCAATTTAAAAGCATGCTAATAAAACATCCCAATATGAATGGGCTCTACCTGGTGCCACAGCCTTTTTCTTTTTGGCTAATCCAAAAATATGAATGAACTATAACATTACTGCTGTTGAATAACCAATACCTTAGTTATTAACGGGGTAGCTAGGTATAAAAATTTGCCCCTTATGGGATTTAATTGCTATAATTGAGTATTTAACGGAACAATTTTAAGCTATAAAATAAAGGCAAAAATTTTGTACTTAAAATAAAAGATATTAAAACAGTAAATATGAAAGCACAAACAGCAATGGTGATAGATGATGATAAAGATCTTACTTTTATTCTTGCAAACATTTTGGAAGCCAGAAAAATATATACTGTAGAACTACATTCCCTCCTCGAGGCTGAAGAGTGCCTGACACATCTAAAACCCACACTGGTTTTCCTTGACAATAGTTTTCCGGAAGGATTGGGTATAAATTTTATCAGGAATATAAAAGCGGTGGATGAATCTATTAAAATTGTAATGATCACTGCAGATTCGGACACCTGGGTAGAAGAAATGGCCAGAAATGAAAAAATTAATTATTTTCTTAAAAAACCCTTTACCATTAAAATGATTAATAATGTTCTCGATCTTTTAAATATGAGGAAATAAGGATGGCAGTGTTTTCTGCGAATCATACTAAAAAGGGTTATGAAAGTTTTGCATCAGTTTGGCACAATTATGAGTCTATTTAAATAAAATCAATTAAAATAAAATACTATGAACAAGATAATCATTGCATTTACATCAGGTTTGATATTGGGTATATTATATGCGCCGGCTAAAGGGAAAAATACCCGCAATAAGATTGCACATGCAGGCGACAGCCTAAAGGATGGATGGAACAATATTACTGATAATATTGCGGGCAAAATAGACAGGTTAAGAGAAGGGGTAGATAATATGGCAGACAGGGCCGTTGAAAAAGTAGAAAGCACCCGGTTTGATTCCCCTATCAGGGAGTTTTAGAAGCTTAAGGTAGAGGAATAATCAAAAAATTTATTGATATTTTTTGATATCCTACAGGCAAACAAAAATGAATTGACTTATCGGAACTTTTATGCATGTTCATCAGCCCGAACTATGTAACAAAGGTTACTTTAAAGTTGCTACATTAATAATACTTTGCAGGTTCAACATACAATATGGATACAGCCGGCATCATTATTTTCAGCATTATCATGTTCCACCTGCTGGCAGGATTTGGTTTCCTGTTTTATAAATTAAGCTCCAGGAAAAAAGATGGCTAAGGTCAAATTTTAATTTATTATTTGTTGGCTCACAACTTAGATAGGATAATTGTTTTCATTTAACGCTAACTGCCGGTTGTCTGATAGAAAATAAAAGCGCACTTATTTGGGTACTGATAAAGCAGTATTAATTGTATGATTGGCCCTTATGCTTTTATACATATCGTGCATGATCTGCATGTGCGGTGCAGTAAGTACCGCCAGGCCCAGAAACACATACACCATCATGGCATCGTTATTTACAAACATAAAACCAGTAAGCCCGAAAATAGTTATACCCGCCATGGCAAGAAAACTGTAAAGGCCTATTTGCCTGGCAATAACAGCAAAGGAATATAAATTATTGCTGCGCAGATATTGAACAATATTGCGGAGCGATAAAACAGAATGCCATACTATAAAATAAAAAGAGAATCCTAAAGTCATGGGTAGATAATACAACACTAAAAGCAACAATGCCAGCTGCAGCAGGAATTTGCCTGAATGATACTGCCCAAGGCCCACACTTGAAAAGTAGTAGAATGTAGATATAAAAAAGAAAAGCGCACAAAAGGATAAAACTACATAGCGGTTTTCATCCAGCCAATCTATAAAAGATGCATGACGCAGGCCGGCATCAAATAGCTGAAACATGGGCCGTAGCTCTTCGAAATGCTGTAATAAAATAACTCCCAGAATGAGCAGTCCATAACTGATTACAAATATTTTCCCCGCAATCATATTGGTTTTAAATTCATACAAATCTGTTTCTCCAAAGTGATAAGCAGCAAATACTATGAACAATAAATTACCGGCTAGAGGAAATAGCCAAATAAAAACAGCAAACAAAACAAGCCTGCCAAGATAGTTGATAAAAAAAGCAGTTTTAGAAAAAGGCAGTTTTGATTGACCGGCGTTTTGACTGGCCACCAGCAAATCTGCAGCACCATGCGGCACGCCCAACAATATGATACCTGATAAAAAAATGATCATCTGAACCTGCGCTGTAATAGGATGAACATAATGTTGAAATACCAACAGGAGCACACCGGCGGCTAATAGTATCCTTCTGATCATACAGGTAAATTATAGTTGTGAACAAAAGTTATTTTAAATTAAGAGAGCCCATTTTATGAGAATAAAATGCGCTCTCTTATTAATTTTTAGGCATTGGCTGTGGATGGTTTATCCGACTGCGCAAGCGCATAGATAACTAAACCAAAACCAATTTTGTTGATAGCATCACCGATATTATAAACTACATCAAGTGACAACCCTTCCAATACTTTCATTCCAAACAATCCCCCTTCTGTACCGGCAATATAACCTAATGGATAAATGGCCCAACCTACCAATACAAACCAGGCAAGTGTTTTATTTGCCTTTGCTACAGCAGGCCCTGCACTGTTGGCCAGTTTAGCCACATCACCAAACCAGATGAGGTAAACAATGTAGAAATAACCAAGGCTACTTACAAAACCCCATATCCAACTTTGTTTTTCTGTGGGATAAATGGCTTCTCCTACATAACCTGTAACCAGCATAAATACTGAAGCAGCAATTAATTTCCATAATAAACTGATTTTTGCTCCTGCTTTCTTTGTGATAAGATAAAACTCAACACACATAAGCGGAACCGTTAGTAACCAGTCTACATAACGAAAGAATGTGGGTGATTGGCCGGTAGCCAAATTGTAATCCCGCATGTAAAAGTAATGTACGGCGGCAATGAAAGTGATAAGACCGGATACAAGAATGGATGTTCGCCATTTTTTTTCTGTATTTGATATTTCAAAAAAGAAAAAAACAGAAGCTGCCATCATGGCCATGCAGCCAATGAAAAAAGTAAAAGCAACATAATTGTCATTGGAAATTGGTAGAATTTCCAGCAGTGTGTAACGCATCGTGAATTGGTTTTAGGTAAAAAATAAAATTGTTTTTAATTGTTTTTTTTCACTAACTGTTTATTTTTTTGTTTAACCATCAGTGATGAATGCTAAACGCAATGAAAAATAAATTGTTTAAAAAAGAGAAGCGAATCAATTAAAGGAGAAAGATATTTTTGTTTAATAAAGGGAGCCTAAAAACCATTTAATTTTAACAAAAATGAAAACTGTTTAATAAATAAATATTTTTATTGAAAATAACTTTAAACAATAAAGCCTCATTAAACAAAAAAATATTTTTTATTTTTCTTACCTATTGCAAAAAATAAATTTAGAGAAAGTTTTAATGTTAAGCAGATACTCGTTTATTGAAAGAATAAACTAAACAAAGTGTATTAGAAAAGAGTGTGTTCTAACGGGTAACAATTCACTTTTTACCTTTTATAAACGGATTTTTAGAAATTTAAAAAAGCCTACTAACAGCCAAGGTCAGCAACAAGCAGTTCAAATATTCCGGTTCCTATTTAAATCAAAACGCTGTTAGCTCCTCTTCTTCCGTTCTGCATTCCTTTGCACAATCACATCCTGCACCTGCACCCCGCTAATCTTGCTTTGAAGCCAGGATATGATATCCAGGTATGCAAAAGCCCTTGCTTCCAGTGGATTGCCTTCATATTTTTTAAGCGACAAAAGTAATTTTTCAAATTCAGGTTTTAAGGCCTGAGCACCTAATTTAAAACTTCGCTTCAGGAAATCAAATATTTCATCTTCTACCTTACTAAGATTATCCATTTTAGACATAAACCGGTAAACTGATTTGATGAGGTATTCCAGCAGATCAAAATTGCCCAGCTCGTAATGGGCTATCAGGTGCAGCAGGCGGGCATAACATTGCAGGTCGGTGCGCAAATCGGCCTTGCTGTTGATGATGCGGTTGAGGTAATCAATGGCCCTGCTGCTGTTGCCGCTGCCAAAATACAGGCTGGCAATTTTATAATAAAATACCAGCACCCGGTGAGCGTCTAAATATTGCCCGTATTGCTTTAGCATCTTTTCTAAGAAAGGAACCATTCGTAATCCTTTATCAAAACTGCCCTGCAAAAAATGATAATTTAACCTGGCAGTATACAGGTATTGGTAAACTAATATGAGGTTGTTAGGATTTTGTTTAACTGCTTTGGTTCGGGCAAAATGTTCAAACTTTTTAATGGATGCTTCCATCTTTTCCTCGTTGCGCAAATCAAAATGCGCACTCATCAGGTTGTGCATCCCTTTTATATAACTGGCCGTTTCTACGGGCAACATTTCCGGATACTGTTCAAAAATATCTACCCATTTCTGGCACTGGCGATAATACTGCACAAAATCCAGGCGGATAAATGCATACCAGCAATAACTCTGATGCAGGTATAGTTTTTCATAAAAATTATTGGCATTATCGGCAAGCGGGGGCAAATTAGCTTCAAAATATTCAGTAATACTTTTCACATCACCGGCATTGCGTGCATGGCCATGCTGAATGTACCAACTATATAATTGCAAAGACAGGTTAGACAATTTATTTACCTTCAGCAATATATCATTCACAGCATCACTTTCCTGTGTAAGCTGGTTGGCCCTGTTTTGCATGCTCCGGGTAATATATAACACTTCAATCTTTTTCTCAAAAAACAATACCTGCTGCAGGTAAGTTAACTGGTTGTGTGCTTTTGCCAGTTCTTTAAGTTTGTCCAAAGATTTAAGGCTTTGAAGATAGAGCCCTTTATTATACAGGATGCGGGCATAAGCCATTAGCTCGTTTAACTGCAAATCTATATTTGCTTCGTCTTTAATAATACGCAGGCTGCTAAGTATTTGCTTGTACAATAGTGCTTTTAAATTGCTAAGCTGCCCCTTGCTGATAGAAGGATTTTTTTTTAATAATACCGCCTCATTATAGTCGTTCATCTTATCCAGGGCATCAAATAACTGGATACTTTTAAGCTCCTCACTGCTGCTGTTGCGCTTTACAAATAACTTAAAATTGCGCTTTTCACTCTTTTCAAGAGAGTTGATGAGTTGAAAAAGGGCATCCGTAGAGCGGTTGAACATCGTAATTCATTTTGTTTAAAATCCTTTACCACATTGCATTCAAGGCAATATTACCTCATTTACAATGCGTAAAAGTAGTTGTATTTAGTTTTCTGAAGGCTGCTAAGCTTTTATAAATTGAGCGTACATATCAGGTATGCCCTGCCGCATACAAATATAAGCGCAAGCATTTTTATCACATACTATCTAACTAATATTTATGTCTCAAGGAAAAGTTCACATATTTGATACCACCCTGCGTGACGGGGAACAGGTGCCTGGTTGTAAACTAAATACCAAAGAAAAGGTAGGCCTTGCCTTGGCATTGCAGGAGTTGGGAGTAGATATTATTGAAGCCGGTTTCCCAATCTCCTCTCCCGGCGACTTTGATTCCGTTAATGAAATATCCAAAGTAATTAAAAACACTTCGGTTTGTGCTTTGAGCCGGGCAGTGCAAAAGGATATTGAAGTAGCAGCAGAGGCATTAAAATACGCAGTGCGTCCACGTATTCATACAGGCATCGGTACTTCCGACTTTCATATAAAATCTAAGTTCAATTCTAACCAGCAGGATATTTTGGAAAGAGCCGTGCAATGCGTAAAATGGGCAAAAAACTTTGTAGATGATGTGGAATTTTATGCAGAAGATGCAGGCCGCACCGATAATGCTTACCTGGCCCGGGTAGTAGAAGCAGTTATCAAGGCCGGTGCTACTGTGGTGAACATCCCCGATACCACAGGTTATTGCCTCCCCCACCAGTATGGCGAAAAGATTGCTTACCTGGTAAACAATGTGCCTAATATTGATAAGGCCATCATCAGTTGCCATTGTCACAACGACCTTGGTTTGGCCACGGCCAATTCTATAGCAGGTGTGTTAAATGGTGCCAGGCAAATAGAATGCACCATCAATGGCCTCGGCGAAAGAGCCGGTAACACTGCGCTGGAAGAAGTAGTGATGATTTTAAAACAACACAGCAGTTTGGGCTATTACACAAATATAAAAGCGCCACAGTTAAATCCCATCAGCCGCCTGGTATCAGATACCATGCGTATGCCGGTACAATCCAACAAAGCCATTGTAGGGTCCAATGCCTTTGCTCACTCATCCGGCATTCACCAGGATGGATTTTTAAAAGATACCCAAACCTACGAGATCATAGCCCCCGAAGAAGTAGGCGCCGACGGATCAAGGATTGTACTAACGGCAAGGAGTGGCCGTAGTGCGCTGGCATTCCGTTTTCAAAAAATTGGTTTCAATTACCACCGCAATGATATTGATATTTTATACGATGAATTTTTAAAACTGGCCGATAGTAAAAAAGAAGTAGAGGATACGGACCTGCACACAATGGCAGTGCAGCATAAAGTGGTGGCGGCCTGAGAAAAAATTAAAAATTAAAAAGTCAAAATTAAAAATTGCTAAAAACTATAAATGCCTAAAACATTATTTGAAAAGATTTGGGAAAAACATGTGGTGAAAACCATCACAGATGGCCCTGCTGTGTTGTACATCGACAAACATTTGATACATGAGGTAACTAGTCCGCAGGCTTTTGCAGGTTTAAACAAACGGGGTATTAAAGTTTTACGTCCAAAGCAGGTGGTAGCCACTGCTGATCATAATGTACCTACCCTCAATCAACACTTACCCATCAAAGAAACTTTGTCAAGAGTGCAGGTAGAAACCTTACAAAAAAACTGTGCAGAACATGGCATAGAATTATATGATCTCGGCCATCCCTTCCAGGGAATCGTGCATGTGATAGGCCCGGAACTCGGTCTTACTTTACCAGGAATGACCATCGTTTGCGGCGACAGCCACACTTCTACCCATGGCGCTTTTGGCAGCATTGCTTTTGGCATTGGCACCAGCGAAGTAGAAATGGTAATGGCCACACAATGTGTGCTCCAAACCAAGCCCAACATGATGCGCATCTTTATAGACGGTGAACTAAGCCAGGGTGTAGTGAGCAAGGATATTGTTTTGTATATCCTTTCAAAAATATCTGCCGGCGGCGCTACAGGTTATGCAGTAGAATTTGCGGGGTCTGCTATCCGTTCTCTTTCTATGGAGGCAAGAATGACCATTTGCAATATGAGTATAGAAATGGGTGCCCGCTGTGGTTTGATTGCTCCTGATCAAACAACCTTTAATTATATAAAAGGAAGAAAATTTGCACCGCAGGGAGAAAAATGGAATGATGCCGTTGCTTACTGGAAAACATTATTTAGTGATGAAGATGCGGTTTTTGATAAGGAACTATTTATTGCTGCAGAAGATATTACCCCGATGATTACTTATGGAACCAACCCCGGCATGGGTATTTCTGTAAGTGGAAATGTTCCTGCTCTGAATGAAATAGCTGAAAATGAAATACCGTCTTTTCAAAAATCACTTGCCTACATGGGCCTTCGTGCCGGAACGCCTATTCAAGGGCAAAAAGTAGATTATGTATTCATTGGCAGTTGTACCAACAGCCGCATTGAAGACCTGCGCCTGGTAGCTGATTTTGTTAAAGGAAAACAAAAAGCTGATACTGTTGAAGTGTGGATTGTGCCGGGTAGCAAGCAGGTAGAGCAACAAGCCATTGCAGAAGGTATTGATAAAATATTTGAAGCTGCCGGCTTCCAGTTGCGCCAACCGGGCTGCAGTGCATGCCTTGCCATGAATGAAGACAAAATACCTGCCGGCAAATATTGCCTCAGCACCAGCAACCGCAATTTTGAAGGAAGACAGGGCCAGGATGCAAGAACATTTTTGGCAAGCCCGCTTACTGCTGCAGTAGCCGCTATCACTGGTGTGGTGGCTGATGTGCGGGATTATTTGCCAGTAGTTGAAAAAGGAGCGCTCGCAAAACCATTTGAAATTCTAAATGATAACTAACAACAAATAATA
>JBBRFX010000097.1:0-15430 GCA_038241275.1 Chitinophagales bacterium | reverse complement strand
AAGTTGAATTTTCAACTTTTCATTGAAGCTGGTTGGCGCAGAATATTCCATAACCCAATAAAGACCGGTGGTCTTTTTGGCTACGGGATACGCCAGTGATTTCAGTCCCCATGGTTTTGTGTGCGATACTTCGCCGCCGTTTTCTGTAACGAGGGCTTCGTATTTTTTCTGAGCGGTTTTATATTCCTCTTCAGATAGCACAGGAGTAAAAATCACCATCAATTCGTAGTTGCTCATTTTACCTGTTTTTTGTTATAAAAAATTATTAAGTCCGTTCGTTTTAAACGGGTGGCAAAGTTATGTAAATAATTGGAAAATGGAGCAAGCATTTCGATGATTATTTATTAGGCTTAATTGGTTAATATTCAATGCGATAAACTGGATATTGCCGGTATGCCTTTTCAGAATATGGAGAATTTTTGTAAATAAAGTCCAGGATTGCACCCGAATCGGCGCCAAATTTTGGATCAGCAATTTTTTGTGCTTCCAGTTTTTCTTTTAACAGTGGCTCTTGTTTCAGTATCAAGGCCGCAATATCTTCCCACCTGTAATCACTATATCCTTCCTTTTGTTGCAGAACGGCATCAAAAAAGTTCCATGCAAAGAAACTGTCATCACCGGTTGGTTCCAGCATTTCTATAATATAACGATTGGCAGTCTGATTAAGATAAACTATATAATCTCCCTTTAAGAAATTTGACTTTTTTTGTGCAACATTAATTTTTACTCCATAATTCTTATGATGTTTTTCATAAGAACGTGGGTAAGATTTATAATCCTGCACCTGGTAGGCATTTATCATTATGCTGGTATCGGTTTTAATTTTTGATAGCTTCACCTTATTCAATTTTAATAAATCCAATACTGCATACCATCCTTGTGGTATGATATAGGCTTTTGGTTTTGATACTATATCAGCAGGTAAAAAACCATGATAAAATTTAATTTGTTTTGCAAAAGGTTTGGAGTGGTCGTAATACATTTTCTGCAGGCCGGTTGCTTCACTAATTGCGTATTTGGTTTCATAACCCTTAAAAATAATTTCGCTAAACTGGGAGCTGTCCGGCACCCATTTTAATGCAAATTTTTGTTCATTCATCCATTCCTTTGCAGCTATTTTCCTGTATGATTTTATTTCGTTAGCCTTTTTGCTGCTTTGTTCTATAAAAGTTACCATCAGGTCATAGGTGGATTGTACTCTTTCTTTGTAAGGTTTTAGCATATGTGTTTCGGGCATAAACGCCAGTGTGTTAAAAAGCGCAGCATACCCGGATGAGTATCTAGGCGGATCCATAAACATATTCATGCCTTTATCAAAATCAGTTTTTCCAAAATCTACATAGGGGATCATTTCCCAGCCTTTTAAAGACATACTGTTATAAAGGGAAGGTTCAAAACTTTCTCTTAACCACTTACCCAATGTGGGCCCCAGTTTATTGTACTGCGTAGAAATTAAGGTCATCGTATGCTGAAAATCTGCACCATCACTTACATGGTTATCAACAAGGATATCAGGGTTGAGGTAGTGAAAAATTTCTGTGAATGATCTTGCTTCCTTTGAATCACATTTTGTAAAATCCCTGTTCAGATCCAGGTTTTGCGAATTACCCCGAAAGCCATATTCAACCGGCCCATTCTGATTGGCCCTTGTGTAGGAATTCCTGTTCAAACATCCCCCGATATTATATACCGGTATTATTCCTATCGCAACATTTTTGGGCAGCAATATTTTTTTATCAATGATATCTCTAACCAGAATCATACTTGCGTCAATACCATCTGGTTCTCCCGGATGTATACCATTATTAATTAGTATTACTACTTTTCCCTGTTGATGCCATTGAATTGGATCAAATTTTAAATCGCTGCTTAGCAAAACCAGGTGCAGCGGATGTCCGGCATCTGTTTCTCCCATTGTTTTTATCCTGATAACAGTTGATTTTTTTTCTAATTTTTTATACCAATCAATAGCTTCAAAATAGGTAGCTGTTTCTTTCCCACCAGATTTTTCAAAAGAAGAGATTTGTGCATCTGCATACAAGCCTGATAATATTAAGAAGCCAAGGAATGTTTTTTTCATTGAATATTTTTTATCAATCTACGCAGTTTTTTTTCTTAGAAAAAACCACGCATAAAAAAAGCCTCCACATGCGGAGGCTTTAATGATTTAAGAACGGCTTATTTTATTACAACAAAAGACTGGTTGATCACTGATTTTTGATCATTAATTTTAATAAAATATCTTCCGGCGGTTAAAGACCGAACATCCATATCTATACTAAGTTGCCCCTTTACTAATGATTGTTGTTTTACCAATCTGCCTGCAATGTCAGTTATAACCAGGTTTATATTATTTGTAATTGCATTTTCAAGCTTGATATTTAACATTCCGAATGTAGGATTTGGATAAACCAATGCATTGGAAAAATCATTATTTAATCTTACAGCTACTGTTTTGCTGTTTCTATAAGATGCATCAATATCAATCATTTTTAGCCTGTAATAAACGATAGATCCCTTCGGTAAATTATTATCAGTAAAAGAATAATTGGCAAGATTTTTACCTTCCACTTCGCCAATTTTATTAAAACGAACTCCGTCTGTACTTCTTTCTATTTCATACAACTTAAAATTGGTTTCGTATGTTGCATACCATTTAAGCAATGTGGAGGAAGTTTGCTTTACAGTAGTAAAGTCTGTAATGGTAACGGGTACCACGCCTGTGCACTGCCAGATGAGTGCAGCATATTCCGGATGATCTACAAAAGGATTCCTGTTATTTTGCCCCGACTGATAATAAATGGCATTGTTGCGGTCAATTTCTTTTTGGCTTACCGGATCCTGGTTTAACCATTTAAACATGGTTTGAAGAAACCATGTTTCATAAACCTGTAATCTTCTTAAAGCTGCATTGGGCTGTTCGCCAGATGTAAGCATGGCAACATTTGCTTCTGCATTGCCTGCCCAGTTTTGGCTTATTAACTGATCTTCGTAGCGGGTAGCCATGTATAAAGATATTCTGGCCACATCGCCTTTAAACGCATTGATGGGTTCAAACACAGTTCCGGTATAGCCGAAATTGTTACCTGTGCCAAGCTTGCTTTGGTTATCGATAGAAGTGTAAGTTACATTGGTTACTTCTCCATACGGAAAATTGCTTCTCTTACCATTTACATAACCGTCTGTTGGCAAAATATGCTGAATATCTGAAACCATGGGAGTTAATTGATTAAACCAGCTTTGGGGCGTGGTATGTTCCCTGTTATAACAAACTCCTTCTCCGTTATAATTACCACACTGGTTGGTTCCATAAACAAAGTTGTAAGTTTCCGGAACAGCCGGGTTGTTATCATCTGTATAAATGTCCCAAATAAGATTAGTAGAAGGTTTTAGATCAGTATATTGGTAAGCATTCCACAATCCTGGTGTATATGACAGGGTTATATACCCATTAGAAGAAATAGTTTTTAACGCCGTTTTCAAAGGCTGACAATTGAGGCCGGCAGCACCATCATAAAATCCTGCAGGTATTCCTGTAGAAGAATTAGTAGTAGTGATGTTTCCTGTTAAGGGGCTGCTGCTATAAAATGGTTCTCCGGTACATTCTGCACTGGCAGCGAATACGAATAAATAATATAGTGTATTAACTGTAAGGCCGGTAGCAGTAAAAGTAGTTGCAGTTGTATAACTCACTACTGTGCCACCTCCAAAAGAGTCTCCTTCAGTATATTCATTGCCGTTTACAAGGCTGGCAGATAAAGTAGAACTGGTGCTGATAATAGTTAAATACCTATTAGCTCCCGGAGCTGCGGTAAATGATCCTCCAATAAAATTATTGGCTGCTGTAAGGTTAAGATTGGTGGCAGATGGTGGTGTAACGCAAGCAGGAATAGGTTGAGTGTTGGTATTATTAGTTAATGGCCCTGTTTGTAAATAATTAGGACCTCCTGTGCAGTCCTGGTCATTTAATGAAAAAATAAAATAGTAATAGAGTGTAGATGGAACAAGGTTGATATCTGTAAATGTAGTTCCGGAAGTTGCCAATACTACTGTGCCTCCACCAATGGGTTGGCCGGCAGCATAGCTTATACCATCAACAGGGGTTGCAGATAATGTACTTGAAGCACTTCTTACAATGAGATAAGCATCTGGTGCAGGAACTGCAGCATTAAAATTACCGGAAATACTGGTGGGTGTAGAGGTGAAAGTTAAGTTAGTGGGTTGTGCAGTAGGCTCATCACAAGGCGGGTTGTTGTTATTTCCCGACCAGCTAATATCATCTATTGCAACTCTTAAACTACTGGTAATCTGTTTGATCTCTAAATTAAAAGGGCCGGTAACATTTAAGTTATTAATAATAGTAACTGTACTTGTAGTTGTGGGATTGGCTGAACCAATAAGTACATTGTTTATATAAATTTCCAAAACAGCCCCGGTTCCGGTAAATTTTTGTTGATGTGTAAATGTCAGGGATGAAATTCCATTAGGAATGTTGTTACAAATCACCGATCCATTTCTGATAAGCATGGCTTTACCGTTAATAGTTTGATCCGTTCTTCCGTCTGTGGCAGACCATGCAAGACCGTTATCTCCAGTCCAGTTTTGGATGGCATAAGCGCTGGATGCTACTGGTATATTTGAAAAGCTTTCTGTTCCCTGGGAAAAAGAAATGCTGGCAGATACGTTTAAGAGGAAAGCGAAAATTATTCTTATGATCATTTTTATTAGATTATCGGAGCATTAATATTTTTCAAACAACAAAGCCCATCAATTTAAATTTGACGGGCTTTGTAATATATTGGGTGATTTTAACGTAAAGTTTGGTTATGCCTGAACCGCCAAAGCATTAACTCTCCTGGCAAGTTTACTTTTTAAGTTAGCAGCTTTATTCTTATGAATAGTTCCACGCTTAGCTAATTTGTCTATCATAGAAGCTACCACAGGTAGTTTTTCTGAAGCCGCCTGTTGCTCATTTATTGCTTTAATATCACGGATTGCGTTACGGGTGGTTTTACCATAATAACGGTTACGCTCATTACGTTTTGCACTCTGACGCACATCTTTTTTCGTTGCTGCATGATTTGCCATTTCTTCTTAATTTTTGGGCTGCAAAGATAGGGAGATAGTTTTACAAAGCACGCACTATCTTCCTTTATTTTTGATTTAAGACTCAAAAATAGGAGAATTCAATCTATTAATTCAGTTCTCTTTATATCAAATCATCGGCTTTTCTTGAGCAGAAAAACCGATATTTGCAGCCTTAATTAAGTTAAATAGCCAAACATACCAATAAGATGAAGGATTTTCAATTCATAACAAATGCCCACCCATCATATATTGAAAATTTATACCAGGATTTTGTAAAAAATCCTGAAAGCATTGATGGAGAGATGAGGAAATTCTTTGAAGGCTTTGATTTTGCAGTTTCATCCGGCCACATACCTGCCAATGGCAATGCACCCATAATTGCCGGGACCTTGATAGCCGGCGCTCCAATAGAAAAAGAATTTGCTGTTTATCAATTGATACAGGCTTTTAGACAAAAAGGTCACCTCATTGCAGATACTAATCCAATACGCAAAAGAAAAGACCGGCATGCAAACCTGGAATTAAGTTTTTTTGGACTTTCGGAAGCTGACCTGGCTACCGAATTTGAAGCAGGCAAATTTTTACATCTTGGCAAAACCAGCTTAAAAAATATATTAGCTCTTTTACAAAAATCTTATACAAACCATGTGGGCGTGGAGTATAGCTCCCTGAATGATATTGTAATAATAGAATGGCTGAGTAAAGCAATGGAATCCGATTTTCATCAACCATTGCCTTTGGTACAAAAAAAGCGCATTCTTCAAAAGTTAAATGAGGGGGTAATGTTTGAAAAATTCCTCCACACAAAATATGTGGGGCAAAAAAGATTTAGCCTGGAGGGTGGCGAAACCGCCATTGCAGCGCTGGATGCGATTATTAATACATCATCTGCCAACGATGTGCAGGAAGTAGCCATAGGAATGGCACATAGGGGAAGGTTAAATGTATTGGCCAACATCATGGGTAAAACATATGAGCAGATATTTACAGAGTTTGAAGGAACGGCAGTACCCGATACAACCATGGGTAGTGGAGATGTGAAGTACCACCTTGGTTTTAGCAGTGAAGTAGAGGCTATTACAGGTAAGAAAGTTTATTTAAAGCTATGTCCCAATCCTTCTCACCTGGAAACTGTGGGCCCGGTTGTGATTGGTTTTGCAAGAAGCAAGGCAGATGTTTTGTACAATAGTAATTACGATCAAATATTGCCCATTTTAATACACGGTGATGCAGCCGTGGCAGGACAAGGCGTAGTGTATGAATTATTGCAAATGAGTAATCTGAAGGGTTATTATACAGGAGGTACCATTCATTTTATAATAAACAACCAGATAGGATTTACAACAGATTTTGATGATGCCCGAAGTGCAGATTATTCTACATCTCTTGCAGGACTTGTGCAGGCACCCGTATTGCATGTAAATGGAGATGATGCGGAGGCAGTTGTAAAAGCAGCGCAGATTGCTACATTATACCGGCAGGAGTTTAACAGCGATATTTTTATAGATATGGTTTGTTACCGCCGTCATGGACATAATGAAGGAGATGAGCCCAAATTTACCCAGCCGCAACTATATGCACTTATCGATAAACATTTAAACCCAAGAGAAGTATACACACAATACCTGATTGAAAACGGCGAGCCGGATGCCAAACAGATGGCAAAGGAAATGGAACAACAATTTCTTTCCGACTTACAGGAACGGTTAGACGAAGTAAAACAAAACCCATTACCTTATAGTTTTCAAAAACCCGAATTGTGGTGGAAAAATCTTAGAAGAGCCACTGAACAGGATTTTGTTTCTTCTCCGGTAACGGCCATTCCGGAAACTGAAGTAAAACAATTATTTGAAGGGTTGATGAAGTTGCCGGCAGATTTTAAGCCACTTCGTAAAGTGGAAAAATTATTACAGGATAAAATAAAATTATTTGCCGACGAACAAAAAATTGATTGGGCTACAGCAGAGCTTTTAGCATATGCCAGCCTGATAAAAGAAGGAAAGGATGTGCGAATGAGTGGCCAGGATGTGAAGCGGGGAACCTTTAGCAGCAGGCATGCTGTTTTGTATGACGAAAACAATAATAATGAATACAACAGGCTGAGTGTGTTTTCTGAAAATAGTGCGGAGTTTAGAATTTTCAATTCGTTGCTGAGTGAATATGCAGTGCTGGGTTTTGAATATGGCTATTCGATGGCTAACCCCAATGCGCTGGTATTATGGGAAGCTCAATTCGGTGATTTTGTAAACGGTGCTCAGATTATTCTTGATCAATACATATGTTCAGCAGAAACCAAATGGCAACGTATGAATGGCCTTGTGATGTTATTGCCACATGGTTATGAAGGTCAGGGACCGGAACACAGCAGTGCAAGAATGGAACGCTTCCTTCAGCAATGCGCAGAACAAAATATGGTAATGACGAATATCACCACAGCGGCCAACTTCTTTCATGCCCTACGCAGGCAGCAGGCATGGGCATTTAGAAAACCATTGGTGGTGTTTACTCCAAAAGCAAACCTTCGTCACCCGGGCAGCAGCAGTAAACTAAGTGAATTTACTTCCGGTAGTTTTAAAGAAGTATATGATGATGAAAGTATCACAGACGCATCTGCAGTAAAAAAAGTATTGCTCTGCTCCGGTAAAATTTATTTCGACCTGGAAGAACATCGTAAAAAAGAAAAAACTACTGATATTGCCATCGTTCGCCTGGAACAATTATATCCATTGCCTCAAAAACAACTGGATCAGTTGTATAAAAAATACAGCAAAGCCATTTGGCATTGGGTGCAGGAAGAGCCTTTAAATATGGGTGCAGCATCATTTCTTAGGATGAACATTAAAAATATCAATTTACATATCATCAGCAGATTGGCAAGCGCAGCTACTGCTACAGGTTATGCTAAACTGCATGCCAAAGAACAGGCAGAAATAATAAGTACAGCTTTTAGCATATAGATCGCAGCTTTAAGAGATATAATGATTTCGCTGACTTAAATTTTCTATAAGATGAATAAGAACATACAGGATTTAAAATATTCGGACCTGACAGAAAAGATAATTAAAGCTGCATTTAAGGTCATTCAGCAATAGGTCCCGGGTTTCAGGAGTTAATTTATCAGCGGTCATTATTGATTGAATTAAAAGAGATGGGATTGGAGTGTGAAAGTGAAATCTTAAAAGATGTTTATTACTTCGAACACAAAGTTGGAAGCAGAAGATTAGATTTATTTGTGGAGGGTAAAATATTATTGGAACTAAAGGCGATTCGGGAAACAGATAACTATGAAATCAATCAAATTATCAATTATTTAAAGGTATTTAAGCTAGAAGTTGGGTTACTTCTAAATTTTGGAAAAGCAAGCCTGGAAATAAAAAGGTTTGTGAATTCAAAAATAATATAGGAGTAAAAAAGCAGGCAACATTAATAGCTGAAGGATATCATAAGATGGTTTCAGCGAAATCAAAACAATCAAAATAATCAGCAGTATTATGTTTAATTCATTAAGTGAAAAATTAGAATCGGCCTTTAAGAATATAAAAGGTGAGGGCAGAATCAGCGAACTGAATATTGCCAATACAGTAAAGGAAATTCGCCGTGCGCTGGTGGATGCGGATGTGAACTATAAAATTGCCAAAGAATTTACGGACAAAGTAAAGGAAACGGCGATGGGTGCCAAAGTACTACTGTCAGTAAATCCCGGGCAGCAAATGGTAAAAATAGTTCAGGATGAGTTGACCGAACTGATGGGAGGAAAAGAAAGTGAATTTAATATCACCGGTAATCCTGCCATTATTCTTATTGCAGGATTGCAGGGTAGTGGTAAAACTACTTTTAGCGGAAAACTGGCAAATTATTTAAAGACAAAAAAAGGCAAATCACCTTTACTGGTTGCAGCCGATATTTACAGGCCGGCAGCAATAGATCAGTTAGAAGTTTTGGGTGGCCAGATAGGTATAGATGTTTATAGCGAACGTGAAAATAAAGATGCAGTTTCCATTGTGCAAAATGCCATTAAAGAAGCCAGGTCTAAAAATAAAAATGTGATCATTATAGACACTGCCGGCCGCCTGGCAGTAGATGAAGTAATGATGACAGAAGTAGCCAACATAAAAGCTGCAGTTCAGCCACAGGAAATTTTATTTGTGGTGGATAGTATGACGGGGCAGGATGCAGTGAACACTGCAGCAGCCTTTAATGAACGCCTTGATTTTAGTGGGGTTGTTCTTACAAAATTAGATGGAGATACCCGTGGTGGTGCTGCTTTATCTATTAAATATACCGTAAACAAACCCATTAAATTTAGCAGCAGCGGAGAAAAAATGGATACGCTGGATGTTTTCTATCCTGAAAGGATGGCCCAACGTATACTGGGAATGGGTGATATTGTGAGCCTGGTAGAAAAAGCCCAGGAGCAATTTGATGAAGAGCAGGCCAGGAAACTGGAAAAAAAGATTCGCAAAAACCAGTTTGATTTTGAAGACTTTAAGACCCAATTACAACAGATTAAAAAAATGGGAAATCTTAAAGATTTGATGGGGATGATACCAGGTGTGGGCAAGCAAATAAAAGATGTGGATATAAACGACGATTCTTTTAAGGGCATTGAAGCTATGATAAACAGTATGACTTTAGTAGAAAGAAGAAATCCTGATATTATAAACCCCAGCCGAAAAAACCGTATTGCCAAAGGTGCCGGAAAGGATATTGCCGAACTAAATGCTTTTCTAAAGCAGTTTGAGCAAATGAAAGGAATGATGAAGATGATGAATAAGATGCCAATGGGGCGTATGCCGGGTCTTGGCAAAAAATAAATTTTACCTCTCTTATATTAAAAAGCCGGCTATAATCCGGCTTTGCTTTTTTTGAATTAATTGCCTCTCAAAGCAACCTTTTTGTAAACGCTATCGAATTAAATAAAAACATAGTAGATTCACAATACTAAAACCAACTCTTTGCCACACGGGCAAGCACTGAAAGATATCATCCAGGGTTGCATTGATGCAAAACGGGAAAGTCAGAAGGAATTTTACAAAACCTTTTATGGCTACTCCTTAGCTATTTGTATGCGTTACTGTAATGCGGAAGAAGATGCCGTAGAGGTGGTAAATGATGGTTTTCTTAAGATATTCAGGCAGCTACATATTTTCGACGCAAGGCACTCAAATTATGAAGCCTCTTTAAAAGGATGGATCAAGCGCATCCTAATCAATACTGCCATTGATCATTTCCGCAAAAACAAGAAAAACCAGTTTTTAAGTGAGATCACTGAAACAACGATGGTTGAATTGGAAACTGCTGAAAATGCAATCGATAAAATGTCGTACAAAGAAATCCTTTCGGTGGTTCAGCAACTATCGCCGGTTTATAGAACTGTATTCTGCCTTTACGTAATAGATGGTTTCAAGCACGAAGAAATTGCCCGACAGTTAAATATCTCCGTTGGTACTTCTAAATCGAACCTCTCAAAAGCGAAATTAAATATTCAAAAAATGCTGGTGGAAGCATACCCAAATTGTTATGAAAGAAAAGCCGTTTGATCATATTGAAGCAAGGATAAAAGATGCAGCCAACAGCAGCATGCCGGCTTATGATGAGCAGAGCTGGGAAAAGATGGAATTGTTGTTGGACAAGGAGAAAAAAAGAAGGTTCCCATTTTGGTGGTACCTCTTTCCTATCTTATTAGGAATAGGCTTTACAGGCTATCTTTTATATGCACCAAATTCTAAGAATGTTTTGCCATCGTCTCCAGGGCAAGTAACTTCAGAGGCAAGGTCTTCTGTTGGAATAACTCAATCAGTAGGCACAACAACACTACTGCCAGGCAAGGCAGCTCCTGGTAAAGTTTCACCATCGGTAATGGTTCAAAGTGTTCCGGCTTCAGCAATAAAGAGCAAGACTGTTCGCACACATTCAACAGCATTCTTTTCAGAACCTGCTATTGTTTCTAAGCATCCTGATTTGCTGGCAGAAAATAAAAGCAAATTCAAATCACCCGGAAAATCCAGGATGCAGGTAAAGGAAGGAATCCAATATGTTGAAGCGATAAATCCCGAAGAAAAAAATGCTCTTGCAACTGATAGCCTGGCAATTGATTCTTCAAAGGCTGCGCAATCAGAACCAATCGTAGTTAAAACGGAGGAGACATTAGTTAGTACCGAAGACACAACCAAATTGATTGTCAACAATAAGCTACCTGCTAAAACCAAATCTGAAAAAAAGAAACGTTCCTCAAGATTTTATTTTCTCGCAATTTCCGGTATAGAAATGAATGCTGTAAAATCGTTGAAAGCACCAGGATTATCATTTAATTATGGTGCTGGCGTTGGCTTTGACGTTAGCAAGAATGTAAGTATTCAAACAACTTTTGTAAAGAGTAGAAAAAAATACCAGGCTGGCCCCGGTGACTATAGGCCAAAGGCAGGATCTTATCTTTCAATGGTTGATATCCGTAAAGTTGATGCAAGCTGCCTCGTTTACGAAATACCTGTAACGGTGAAATATTATTTTTACAATCGTTCAGGTTTGCGTCTTTTTGGTGCAGTTTCTCTTTCATCTTATATAATGAAAAAAGAAGATTATAATTACGAATATATTCGCTACAATTCATTGTATAATACCAGTTGGACCTACACAGGCAATGAGCATTTTCTTTCAGTTTTGGGTTTGTCTGCGGGTATTGAAAAGAAATTCAAACGTGGTATTTCTTTGCTCGCAGGGCCTAATTTTTCTATCCCATTAAAAGGAGTAGGTGATGGTAAAGTCAAACTTTATTCAGCATCTATGCAGGTATCTCTAAAGTATCAACCCTTTCGCTCAAAATAATTTTAGCAAGAGGCAACCAGTTTTTTATTGAACACGATTTAATAAAAAACTTTCTTATGAGTATCAAACTAATAGTATCATGTTCTTGTATAATTTTTCTGCTTGCATTTGTGTTTTCATGTAGTAAAGAAGTCACGACTCCACAAGATCCATGCGCAGGCAAAACCATAACGGTAAATGGAACAGTGAATGCTACGTCTGGGGGCAGCTCTGCAAATGGTTCCATTACTGCAACTGCTACCGGCAGTACATCTTTTACTTATAGTTTAAACAATGGAACTTTTCAGGCTGCGGGATCTTTTACCAACCTTGCCGCCGGCACTTATTCCATCACAGCTAAAGATGTTTCAGGTTGTACCGGAAGTAAATCATTCACGGTTACTGCTGCGGCCTGCCCCACAATAACCATAACTGCAGTTATCACCCAGGCCTCATCGGCCACCGCCACTGATGGAAGAATAGTTGCAACGGCTACCGGTAGCACGGGCATCACCTATAGTTTGAATAACGGCTCTTTCCAGGCAACCGGAACATTCTCAAATTTATTAACCGGCACCTACACAGTTAATGCAAAAGATGTGAATGGTTGTACTGCTGCAAATACATTTCTTGTAGCAAGCGTAACATGCCCTACAATTACTGTATCAACAACAACGGTTCCCACTGCCGGCCCTACTGCTACAAATGGGTCAATCACAGCAAGTGCTGCGGGCGGAGCAACACCTTACACATTTAGTAAAGATGGAACTACCTTTCAACCGGCGGCTACTTTTAATAACCTGCTTGCCGGTAATTATACAATCACCGTAAAAGATGCAAATGGCTGCCTGGGCACATCCGGCATAGTTGCACTTGCAAGTGCAGCATGCCCTGCAATTACTATCAGCAGCGTAACAGCCGGAACTGATAAGTGTGCTAACAACACGGGTTCGGTTACTATCACCGCCTCGGGCAGTACAGGATTTTTATACAATATCAACAACGGCACCTTTCAGGCTTCTAATATTTTTAACGGCTTGGCTAGCGGCAATTATACCATCGGCATCAAAGATGCAAATGGCTGCGCAAATACGGCGTCTGCAGCAGTGGCAGTTGCTCCCGCCGGCCCTAAATTTACTTTGGTGAAAGCAATCCTTGCCACCAATTGCGCAATATCAGGTTGCCATGCAGGTGCATCGCCCCAAAACGGATTAAACTTTACGGATGATTGTACCATCACTGCTCAAAGTGCAAGAATAAAAGCGAGAGCAGTAGATGCATCACCTTCTGTAATGCCTCCTTCAGGAGCTATCTCTGCAAGTGATAAACAAAAAATTGTTGATTGGATAAATGCGGGTGCACTTCACAGCAATTAATATTTTACTCAGTGACTGGTAGAAAAAAATATCTGATAATAATTTTACTCATTATGGTTGTGCTGGCAGTTGCCTGGGCTTACCGGGAGTTCAATCGTAAGCCTGCCGGGCTGGGTAATTCGCAACCTGCTTTTGTGCTGAGCGATCAGCAATTGTTACAGAGCTACGAAGAAAACGAGGAAGCTGCCAATAAAAATTATCTTGGCAAAATAGTGCAGGTAACCGGTAAGGTTTATGAGGTTGTAAACCAGGGTGATTCTGCAACAACAATTGTAATAGGAAATGAACAGGCGATGCATAAGGTAAGTTGCCTGCTGCAACAGGATGCCGCTACGCAGGTGAACAAAATTTCAAAAAACGAACTGGTTACATTAAAAGGGATATGTACTGGTTTTCTAATGGATGTTGAATTAAACCAGTGTGTAATCGTTGAAATAAAATGAAATTAAAACTATGAAACATTTTTTTTATTTTCTCCTGGCAGGTACCATCGTACTCCCCGTGGCGGCACAAGCACAGGTAAAATTGTTTACCAAAACAGGCACTATTAGTTTCCATTCAAAAACGCCTATTGAAAATATTTATGCCATCAACAACAAGGGGCTTAGTGTTTGGGAACTTTCGAGCGGAAAGATAGAATTTGCTGTTTTGATGAAAGGATTTGAATTTGAAAAGGCATTGATGCAGGAACATTTTAATGAAAATTATGTAGAGAGCGACCAGTATCCAAAAGCAACTTTTAAAGGAACCATCAATAATAGTAATCTTGTTTTGCTTGATGCTGATAAAAGTTATAACCTCACTGCTTCCGGGCTGTTAACCCTTCATGGCATCAGTAAAGAGGTTAGCACAACGGTATTGATTGTCGTTAAAAACGGCAAGATTCGTTCCAGTGCTAATTTCTCTATTCTGCTGGCAGATTATAAAATAAAAATTCCCTCTCTGGTGGCAGATAACATTAATAAGCGGGTAGACATTTCAGTGGTAGTAAATGCTTACCAACATTTGTAGTTCTCTTCATGAATATATATAACCCGCCTTTGTAAAAATATTCAACTCTAAAACCCATAGTATGATAAAATTTCTAATGAGTCTTTTAGTTTTCGTCTTGCTTAATGTTGCGGGCTTTGCACAGGAAGGTTCACTGTTAGCAGGTGTAGAAGATAGTATGCCTGTGGTTGAAAAAGTTTCCGGTGCATTTAAATCTACCAGGGTCATTAATGCTCATTCTATTGAAATGCTTGCAAAAGGAAACCTTGATTTTAGGGTTATGCACCGTTTTGGATTTGTGAGTGATGGCGTGAAACAATTTTTCGGTCTTGATGCAGCTACATTCCGCATGGGATTTGATTATGGCCTCAGCAATGACTTCACAATTGGTATAGGAAGAAGCACATTTCGCAAAGAGATTGACGGATTTATTAAATGGCGAACGGTACAACAAACACGTGGCGCAAAGAATATACCTGTATCGGTTGTTATGGCGGCCGGGTATCTCATTCATACCGAAGAGTCTTTCGCTGCTGTTAAACCCTCCTTTACAGATCGTACTGCCTGGTATTTTCAATTGATTGCAGGCCGAAAGTTTAACAGGCTTTTTTCGTTACAATTAAGTCCCATAGTAGTATTTACCAATCGCCCATTCAATCCAACAGACGATCGTACCATATTTGCCCTTGGGGGCGGTGCCCGGTATAAGATCAGTAAAAGAACGGCACTCACATTTGATTACCATCATCCTTTTGGCCAACTGGCTGAAAATGCAAAAGACCCGGTTTCTATGGGCTTAGATATTGAAACCGGCGGGCATGTATTTCAACTTCAGTTCTCCAATGCTACCGGAATGAACGAAAGGGCCTACATTACGCAAACAACCGGTAATTTTTTCAAGGGGGATATACGATTTGGATTTAATCTGTCACGTATCTTTAAAGTTTCCCACAAACGTCCTTCATCAAAATAAGTGCAGTGTTAAGAAAAGATATTCATTTTACAAATATTTGGATTTTCTTTCAGAGCTACTTATCTTCGTCCTCCTTTTTTAAGGAGATTAGAAACCCTATTTATTCACAACCAAGAAAATTTCTATTTTTTATGGCTGTTAAAATGAGATTACAACGACATGGCTCCAAGAAGAGGCCATTCTACTTCATCGTTATTGC
>JBBRFX010000096.1:0-15431 GCA_038241275.1 Chitinophagales bacterium | reverse complement strand
AAAAAAGTCTTCATCCAGCAAACCTGCTTTTTCAATAGCTGTTTTCTTTACCATCAGAAAAGCGCCATTAATCCAATCCACAGATTCTGCTTTGGCAGCCTGCTGAATATTTGTTTTTTTTACTCCTGCAACAAGCGCCAGCGTTCTTAAGAATTTACCGAGGTATGGAAGCGGCAATAAATGATTGAGACCTCCTTTCATAAAAAAGTTCCCGGTAATTTGAGGGCTGCCATCGGCGTTTAATAATTGTGCTGCAGCGGCAATACAGTTATTATCCTTTTGCATTCGCAAATAAGTTTGTGCAATGGCATCTTCTATAATAAGTGTATCTGGATTTAATAATAAAACCGTGTCTCCATTGCTTTGCCTTATGCCTTCGTTATTTGCTCTGGCAAATCCGGCATTGTATCCCATATTAATCCAGCGTACAGATGGGAATTGGCCGGTGATAATTTGTTCACTGTTATCCTTTGAATCATTGTCTGCTACTATCCATTCAAAATCTGCTGCCGATGGAAATTTAAAGGCACTGGCAAGGCAGTTTACAATAAAGGAAGCACTGCGGTAGTTTACTATAATTACTGATAAAGCCAATTTTACCTGGTTGCTTTAGACTGGTTAAATAAGTAAGAAATTGCCATAGCTGTTTTTGAAAATATTCCTGTGTTTAGTATTAATGAAGGTATTCTATTTAAATGCAATACCATGTTAGTAATAACTGCCGGCCATGGGTTGGGCTCATATTGCAAGAGTTGCTGAGGAGTATTTATATTCATGTTGCGCAATAAGCGCCACCATGCATCATATACCCAAATATTTTTTAAACGATTGGCCCCATATTTTTTTAACAGCAAATAACCTTCCGGTAATTCTACCGAAGGATTTTGAAAACAGTAGTTGGTTACCTGTGTATCACTAATCCCAACATATATCAACCGCTCATCTATGTAAGTATATTCCTGCTGTTGCAGTAAAAGTCTAACATAAAAGTCCATATCAACTCTCCACTTCATCTGCTCATCATATTTTTCTTTTATGCTTTTATGTATTAATGTAACACTGGGTGGCCCCACTACATTATAAGCCAACAGAGTCATAGGCTCCTTAATAATTCTTTGTTTCCAGGAAGGCTGCAAATGTTTTATCTCTTCTGCAGCATCTATGTTTGCCCGGTTGGCATAAGCAGAAAAAATAAATTTTTTACCTGCTTTGGTATGTTCTGCAAATATTGCAAGGCTATCCGGTTGGGCAAACCAGTCATCATCATGAATGAGTTTTATCCATTCGCCACCTGCCCTGCTTATGCCTTCATTCCAGTTGGCAGGCGTGCCTTTTGCCTGTGAATTATGGTAGTATAAAATGGTGAATTTTTGATAATAGGGAGCAATAAGTTTTTCTACGCTTTCATCGGGGCTATCGTCGGTAATAATAACTTCAAAATCCTTAAAGGATTGTATGCTGATGGAGTCTAACAGGCGTTGAAGATAATGTACCCTTTTATACGCTGGTATGCAGATAGATATTAAAGGCATTGAATACTACAGTCAGTTATTGTTTAATAATATTTCCATCTTCATCCAAATGCCCGCTTGCCTGCATCATCCGCATGTTTTTAGCATCCTGCAAAAACTGTGAGGCAAAAATAAATTCATTCAGCATTTCATTTTTAGAAAAGATAATTTGCTCGCTGTTGCCGCTCCACTCTTTTTTACCTTCATTCAGGTATAAAATATTATCACCAATTTCCATTACACTATTCATGTC
Source organism: Chitinophagales bacterium (assembly GCA_038241275.1). Lineage (GTDB taxonomy): Bacteria > Bacteroidota > Bacteroidia > Chitinophagales > Chitinophagaceae > Ferruginibacter. The sequence goes on along the minus strand of JBBRFX010000096.1, from coordinate 13,667 downwards.
ATGGGTATTAATGATGGTAGTGGTATTGTATTCTATGGTAAGTTCTTTTATCAGTTTATCAATAACCATCGAAGTTTGAGGATCGAGGCCGGAATTGGGTTCATCGCAAAAAAGATATTTTGGATTTAATACAATGGCACGGGCAATACCCACTCTTTTTTTCATACCACCGCTTATCTCCGAAGGAAATTTTTTGTTACTGCCTTCCAGGTTCACCCTTTCTAAAACCTCATTTACCCTTTTTAGTTTTACTGCAAAAGTATCATGGGTAAACATGCTGAGCGGGAACATTACATTTTCTTCTACCGTCATACTGTCAAAGAGGGCCGAGCCTTGAAAAAGCATACCGACTTCCTGCCTCAGCAGTTTTCTTTCATCATGGGTCATGTCGGTAAAACTTACGCCATCGTAAATGATTTCACCGGCATCCGGTTCAAATAAACCCACCAGGCATTTTTGTAAAACGGTTTTGCCGCTTCCGCTGGTGCCGATGATAAGATTGGTTTTACCGGTTTCCATTATATGGCTCACACCATCCAGTACCAGTTTATCTCCAAAGCTTTTTTTAAGATTTTTAAATTCAATCATATACCCCAACCCCTAAAGGGGCTTTTAATCTCTAACAACAGATAGAGCAATAGTTTAAAAAAATAAATTACAAACCGAAATTCCCGGTTCCCCCTTTTGGGGCGGAGGGGCTTTTATAATAGCAACGCTGCCAGCACATAATCTGCCAATAATATTACAATACAACTAACAACTACCGATTTGGTACTGGATCTACCGATTTCCAGTGAACCACCTTTTACATAATAACCATAAAAAGCAGGTATAGAACTAATGATAAAGGCAAAGGTATAACCCTTGATTAATGAGAATATTACATTAAAAGGCATAAATCCCTGTCTGAGTCCCCGGTCAAAAGTATCGGTAGAAAGTATGCCTGATGCAGCTCCCGCCATTCTGCCACCCAATATGCCCAACACCATAGCCAGTACTACCAGCATGGGGATAGTAACAATAGCGGCAAGAATTTTAGGTAGTATCAGGTAGGTTTTAGTATTAATACCCATAATTTCCAATGCATCTATTTGCTCACTCACCCGCATGTTGCCCAGTTCGCTGGCAATCTTACTGCCCACCACACCTGCCAGTACAATACAAACAAGGGTGGGAGCAAATTCGAGAATAACGGTATCCCTTACAATTTGAGCAATAGCGGTTTTGGCAATTAAAGGCGATACCAACTGGTAAGCCGTTTGCACGGTACTAACCGCACCCATAAAAACCGAAATGATGCATACAATTCCCAGGGAACCGATACCAATATCTGAGCATTGATGCATAAATTCTTTCCAGTATAATTTGGAATTTTCTGGTCTTCTGAACATCCCGTTAAACATGAGGATGTATTTCCCAAAGTGTGTAAAAAAATTCATCTAAATAATTTTGTCCTTAAATATTAATGGTGGTTGGTTCCAGGTCTTTTTTAGCAGAACGTTTCCACCACTTACTTTTTTTCATTTCTTCTATAGTATTTGTCTTTGATTTCTGCTGAGCATCAATAACGGCCACTATAGCCATATTAAAGATACTGCGAATTGAGCTACCCAGTTGCAATACATGTACCGGCTTGTTTAAGCCAAGTAAAATAGGGCCGATGCTATCTGCCCCGCCCACTTCCTGCAGGAGGGTATAGGCAATATTACCTGCAGCCAGGTTAGGGAATATCAGTGTATTTACATCGCCATTTAATACTTCTGTAAAAGGATAATTTTCTTTTACAATATCTTTATTAAATGCCATTATTCCCTGCATTTCTCCATCACAAACAAGGTTTGGAGCTTTTTGTTTTACAATTTCCCTTGCCTTTCTTACCAGGTTCGCTTCCGGCGAATCGCTGCTGCCAAAATTAGAATAAGATAACATTGCTATCCTGGGTATAATTCCAAAGTTCCTTACTTCTTTTGCCACCAGTAAGGTAATTTCCGCCAGTTCTTCGGCTGTTGGGTTAAAATTTACGGTAGTATCTGCCAAAAATAGCGGGCCACGTTTGGTAAACAATAAATACATGCCGGCAATTTTACTCACTCCCGGTTCTGTACCAATTATCTGAATGGCGGGTTTGATTATATCGGGGTAGTTCCTGCTCAAGCCACTGATCATACAATCTGCCATACCGGTTTCTACCATCATACAGCCAAAATGATTGCGCTCTTTCATCATTTTGGGTGCTTCATATTTGTTCACTCCCTTGCGCTGGCGTTTTTGAAAAAACAATGCGCCAAATTCCTGCCTTAACTCTTCTGTATCTTCATGTTTTGGATCTATAATTGGTATGCCTTCCAGGTCAATGGATTGTGCTTCTGCAATCTCTCTAATCTTCTTTTCGTTGCCTAACAGCATTGGGTAGCCCACTTTTTCATCCAGCAGCAATTGGGCAGTTTTTAATATTTTAGCATTTTCTGCATCTGCAAAAACAATCCGTTTTGGATCCTGCCTTGCTTTGTCACCAATGGCACGGCTCAATTGATTATCCAAGCCAAGCCTTTGGTTGAGTTCTATTTCATAAGCATCCCAGTCTGTAATTATTTTACGGGCAACACCACTTTCTATTGCAGCTTTGGCTACCGCCGGGGCCACAGTAGAAAGCAATCTTGGATCTACCGGTTTTGGAATAATATATAAAGGACCAAAGTTGATATTCTTATCATTGTAAGCAAGGTTTACCACATCAGGTACCGTAGTTTTTGCCAATGCTGCCAGCGCTTTTACAGCGGCCAGTTTCATAGCTTCATTTATCTGGGTGGCCCTAACGTCTAAGGCTCCACGAAATATATAAGGAAAGCCCAGTACATTATTAACCTGGTTGGGATAATCGCTTCGGCCGGTGGCCATAATAATATCTTTACGTGCACCCACGGCTGCCTCATATGTTATTTCCGGATCTGGATTGGCCATGGCAAAAACGATAGGATTACGGGCCATGCTTTTAACCATTTCCGGCGTAATAACATTGGCTACGCTGAGCCCTAAAAATACATCTGCATCTTTCATGGCACGGGCAAGATCATAATCTTTATATTTTGCATCTACGCAAAAGGGTGCTTTCATTTCATCTACGCTTTCACGCCCTTTGTAAATGATTCCCTTTCTGTCGAACACCATAAAATTGGAAAGTTTTGCACCCAGAGATTCATAAAGATGCATACAGGCCATAGCGGCTGCACCTGCACCATTTACAACAAAACGCACTTTTTCAATTTTTTTCTTTTGAATTTCCAGTGCATTTAGCAGGGCTGCTGCCGAGATAATGGCTGTGCCATGCTGATCGTCGTGCATTACCGGGATGTTACATATTTTTTTTAACTCCCGTTCTATATAAAAACATTCCGGCGATTTAATATCTTCCAGGTTGATGCCACCAAAAGTGGGTTCCAATGCTTTTACTATCTGTACAAATTTTTCAGGGTCAGTTTCATTGATCTCTATATCAAATACATCTATATCTGCAAATATTTTAAAGAGTACCGCTTTGCCTTCCATTACAGGTTTACCGGCTTCGGGGCCAATATTGCCCAGCCCCAGCACGGCTGTGCCATTGCTGATAACGCCTACCAGGTTTCCTTTGGCTGTGTATTTATAAACATCTTCGGGATTGGCAGCAATTTCCAAACAGGGAATGGCTACGCCGGGAGAGTAGGCGAGGGAAAGATCTCTTTGTGTTTTGGCTTCTTTGGTTGGGATAACCTCAATTTTTCCGGGGCGTCCTTTAGAGTGATATTCTAAGGCTTGTTCTTTACGGAGATCTGTTGCCATACTATTATAAATTTTACATGTAGTGAACCGGGTTATAAAATGGTTGTACATGTTGATGAAGGAGTGTACAAATTAAGATGTTGGATTTTTCAACCATTTTATACAAATATGAAGGCGCAATTTACGACATTTGATTATGCCAATATTAATAAGATCTATTATTTTACTTTTGACTTAAAAGTCCAGGTGATAGCAAATTCCGCCACTGTATCACCTTCTTTATTTTTCCCGGTTGACCTCATGGTAGCAGTTGTTGCTTTGCCGGAGGATAATGCCTCTCTTACCAGTTGGGTTACTAGTTTTCCATCTTCGCAGGTAAAAGTTGTGATGCCGGTTGCTTTTTTCATAAAATTTCCTTCTACTTTTAGCACGAGCATACTTACCGCAGGATCCTGCCTGTAAGTGTGAGCCATTGCTAAAACACCAGTGCTCATTTCGGCAGCCATGCTAAGGCAGGCAAAATAGGTGCTTCTAAAAGGATTGGTGCTAAACCATTTGTAAGGCACAGTTACTACACACTTTTCTGTGTCTGCATACCTTACCCTTACCCCGCAAAAATAAGCGCTGGGTAATTTGGTTAATAAAAACAACCGGAACTTGATGGGATGTCTTACGAGATCAAAAAAATTATTGGCATTAGTCATAGTGATTCTTTTTAATTGGGTCAATTGTCATTTGGTCAATAGGTCATTGGGTCAATAAGTCATTCGTCAATAAGTCAATAAAATGATTATTATTTTAAGGCCAAACATAATGACTATTCACTGATTGACTTTATTACAGCTTCTGGCCCAATAACTTTTTTAATCTCCATACATTAGCGGATTCAAAGCCCTGGGAGCCCACATTTCTAAAAATGCCTGAACCCTGGCAGCACTGTAACTTTTTTTGCCATCTTCCAGGTATTCGCTGTTTTGGGTATGAATGCGTTCGCCTTTTTCATTTAAAATAATAAAAACAGGAAAGCCAAATCGTTGGGCATATCCATATTGCGCAAATATTTTTTTGTTCTCATTTTCTTTGCTAAAGTTTAAATGATACCATACAAAACCTGCATTAATCACAGAATCAATTTTAGGGGTTGCTTTTGCAAACCGGGCAAATTCTATACACCAGCTACACCAGTTGCCGCCTGCCTGTATGAGCACATATTTTTTCCCGGCTTTAGCAGTTGCAATAGCTGCTGCAATGTCTTTTTCTGCATTCGCCGCGGGGTCGTATAATTTTTTTTCCTGGCTGAAGGCCGTTATGCTGCCAAAACTAACCAGGCAAAGAAGAAAGATTTTTTTCATGGAAGATTTTTGCTGTATAAAAATGCTTACCAAAAGTTTTGGCTGCAATTGTGGTAAAATTATAGAATATTTTTCCAAAGCGCTCAACTCACAAAGCTGGTGGTTGCAGGAGCTGGCCGTTTACTTTTCTATGATTTGGAAAGATCGGGATATGCTGTTACCCTTATCATCAGTAAGCGTAAGCAAATGCGGGCCTGGTGCCGGGCTCAAAGCCAGTTGATGATATCTTTCTGTGCTGCCTGCAAACTGGTCGTCAAGACTCCAGAAAATTTTTGCCTGGCTGTTTTTATGCGTGGCAGTAAAAATCGTTTTGCCTTTGCTGCCATCAATTTCTACCGGCACATAAATTTTCATTCCGGGTTGCGGGTAGATGATTTCCATTTGCCTGCCGGTAGCAACATCGTTGCAACCGGGCTTCATCGCTGGCAGTAATTTATAATCGTGGTTGCGTTGTTTGTAATAATATTCCATTGTGGGTGGTAAAATAAACCATGCCTGCTGTTGCATATTTGCCGGAGATTCGCAGCCATCATTTACCCGGTACTGCCCGGCAGCATCCAGGTGGATAATGCTGTGATAAGGGCAGAGCGGGCTGCGGCCAGCCAGTGGCGGCAGTTTCATGGTATCTGTAACCGGGCAATCTATATTAGCCCTAAAACCTGTTTGCCTGCATACAGGTACATAGCTGTAATTGTAAGTTGGTTTTTTAAACCAGTCTGCACGGCCCGCAGCCAGACTAACGTTTGGGAGTAGCCGAAAAATATCAAACAACACCGGTGCGGCTGTTTCTATACCCACCAGCCCGGCCCTTCCTTCGCCATCGGTATTGCCCACCCACACAGCCACCACATTTTTGGGGGTAATTCCTATGGCCCATCCATCCCTGAATCCAAAACTGGTGCCTGTTTTCCATGCAATTTTTTTAGAAGAAGTAAACTGTTGCCAAAGGCCTTCTTCGCCGGGGCGCATTACTTCCTGCATGGCTTCAAAGCTGTGGTAGATAGAAGTAGCATCCAGCGGAAAATTGTTGTTGCTGTGTTGTGTTACTTTATTTTTTGTTGTTGAATATCGGGCAGGATGTATGTCTTCTGTGCGTACGATCCCTTTATTTTTTTCCTGGTGATTTAATATTCTTGCAAGCGATGCATACAAACCTGCGAGGTCCCACATTTTTACTTCGCATCCACCAAGGATTAAACTGAGGCCATAAAAATCTGCCGGATTGTTTAAAGTGGTAATGCCATATTGCTGCAGCACTTCATAAAACCGTGGATACTTGTATTGTTGCAGCAGGCGCACAGCAGGCACATTCAGGCTTCTTGCCAGTGCACGGTGTGCAGGAATGGCGCCATCATAACCAAGGTCAAAATTCTGAGGATTGTAACCACTTATCTGTGTAGGAATATCCGGTACCAGGCTGTTCGGCAACAGCAGTCCATCACTCAACATGGCTGCATATAAAATGGGTTTTAATGCGCTGCCAGGGCTGCGTGGCGCCTGCACTACATCTACATCGCTCTCCAGTTCTTTGTTTTGTGGCTGATAAATATTACCCACATAGGCAAGGGCGTTTCCTGTTTCCACATCCAGCACAAGGGCACAAATATTATTGATACCATTGTTTTTTAAAATGGCCTGGTGCTGGTTAATGATGGCTGTTACATTTTTTTGCAGCGTGCCATCAATTGTGCTGGTAAGTTTTGTAGAGCGGGCAAGCTGTTTGTTTTCTTTTTTAAACAATTGTAAAAGATGTGGTGCCAGTTGTGGCAGGGGCATAGGTTTTAGTGGAAGATCTTCCAGTTTGGCCAGCGCTCCATCGTTTATACCAAGCTTGCCGGCAGCAACCAGTTTATCTATTAACCGGTTTCTTTTATCTAACAATAACTGCCTGTTTTTTCCGGGGTGAACCAGCGAGGGTGCATTGGGCAACACAGCCAGCGTAGCCATTTCTGCCCAGCTCAATTGCTGCGGGCTGCGGCCAAAATAGCGCCAGGCAGCAGCATCCAGCCCCACCACATTGCTGCCAAAGGGTGCATTGCCGGCATACAAAGCAAGGATCTGTTTTTTAGAATAAGAAAATTCAAGGCGCAGGGCCAGCATACTTTCTTTTATTTTATTAAAAATATTACGCTGATTATTTTTTTGCGATAAGCGTATCACCTGCATGCTTAGTGTGCTGCCACCCTGTGTAGCATTTCCTTTTGCATTGGAATACATGGCTCTTGCCAACGCTATTAAATCTATGCCCGGGTGTGTAAAAAAGCGTTTGTCCTCAAACGTTGTTATGCAATCTGTAAAATGTGATGGTACTTCTTTATCATAAGGAAAACGCCACTGCCCATCTGTTGCTATGGAAGCATTGAGCAGGTTTTTTTCTGCATCTTCAATTACATAACTGGTGGGTGAGGTAAATAATGGGGCAGGAAGACTAAAATAAAAGAGCAAACCTGCAAGCAGGCAAACAGTACCATAAACTTTTTGTTTGATGCTTGGCTTTTTGAGGTTGCGGGCGATATCAATAAAAAATTGTTTCAGCGAGGGGGCATTTATTTTTGAAATACGAATATAGCGCCCTTATTTTTTTATAGCATGATAAAATTCAGCATTAAGGATAAACAGAACATTTTGTGATTTTTTTGGGTGGAATTACTTACCTGATTTCTTCGAATAGTTATTGGAAAGTTTTTACAATGGTTAATTGCATGCGCAAAAATATATTTATAAAAATGCTTGTTTTTGTGGTAAAATAGTATTTATCTTTATGATATCATATTGATATCATTTAAATATTACACAAAATGAAAACAGAAAAGATTATTACACCATTTAATGGTTATTTAATCATTGTTTTATTGCTTGTAACAGGGGCAACTGTCACATGGGGATTTATTAACCTTCATTACATTTTGGCTGGTTCGCTGCTGCTGGTATTTTTATTTTTTGCAGCGGGCCTGATGGTGATAAGCCCCAACAGCTCAAATGTTCTTTTACTTTTTGGTGATTATAAAGGCAGTGTAAAAGAGAACGGATTATTCTGGACGAATCCTTTATATAAAAGAATGTCTTTGTCTATGCGGGCAAGGAATTTTGAGAGTGAAAAAATTAAAGTAAACGACAAGATGGGAAACCCCATCCTGATAAGCGTAATACTGGTATGGAAAGTGAAAGATACTTTTAAGGCGAGTTTTGAAGTGGATAATTACGAGAATTTTATTAAAATTCAAACGGATTCTGCTGTGAGGAAACTTGCCGGATCTTTTCCATATGATCATTTTGAAGATGAAAGAGCAAGCGTTACATTAAGTACCAACTTTGATGATGTGAATAAAGCGCTTGAACATGAGGTAACACAAAGGCTGGAGATTGCGGGCATTGAAGTGATAGAATCAAGGATTGGTTATTTGGCCTATGCTCCGGAAATTGCCCATTCCATGTTAAGAAGACAACAGGCTTCTGCTATTGTGGCTGCCCGTCATAAAATTGTAGAAGGTGCTGTGGGTATGGTAGACAGCGCCTTAAAGTTATTGGCAGAAAAAGATATTATTGAATTTGATGAAGACAGAAAAGCAGCGATGGTAAGTAATTTAATGGTGGTGCTTTGCGGCGATAGTGAAACCAAACCTGTTATCAATACCGGTACTTTAAATCAATAAAAAAGTATGTCAGAGAAAAAGTCATTTGCTTTACGAATTGATTCAGAAACGATGAAAGCCATTGAAAAATGGGCAGCCGATGAATTCCGAAGTGTAAACGGGCAAATTGAATGGATGCTGAATAATAGTTTAAAGCAGGTTAACAGAGGTACAACCAAAACGGTGCAAAAAAAGATAAAGCCACAGGGTTAAATTATAATAGCTCCCGCAGTTGAACATTAGGAGGCATCAATCCTTAATGGCTGTAAATAAAAACCCCGGGATATTTTAATACCCGGGGTTTCTTTTTTTATTCTAATGTGCTAACCTTAATTGGAAGCAGAACCATTTACAATAAATTTAACCTGCGGGGCAAGGGCAGGATTTGTTTGATTGGTAAGCCCAACAAATAATATAGTATATATTTTATTTTCTTCAACCGTAATAGTACGGGTTACATTTTCTATAGAAATTGCTGCCGTTAAACTTCCTGCATTTACCTGAACAAAAGGAGTGATGGTGCCAAATACAGCGCCTTCGGTAACGCTTCCTATTGTTACATTGGGCCTGACTGAAGTATCTGCTATAGCGTTGATATAACGCACCCATGCTTTTCCGCTAACGGGAGCAATTGCATCAAAATTATCCTTTGCAAATACATGGTTATACTGTCCATTTGCTCCCAATAAAAATACGGAATAGTAACTGCTGTCTTCAAAAACATGGTTGCTGGTTTTAATAGTAGACCCACCAGCAAAATCAAAAGAAACTAACTCACGGGTGCCCGGTGACACGGCCACGTATTGGCCTGTATAACCTGTATAATTTAAGCCTACATTGGTAATCTGGCTGCCCGATACAGTAAATCCTATGGATGGTTTATCTGGAGCAAGATTAAAAGCCATTAATCCGGCAGCAGGTATTTGTGGAGTTACATCGTTGTTTTTAGAACAGGCACTAAATAACAGGATAGTAACAAAGGATAACACAAAAAAAGTGAACCCGGAGGATGCGGAAATATTACATTTTTTTTTCATTGTATAAGGTTTTTTAAAGTAATGATTAATACTTTATCCCTTACGAAAAACAGTGCCAACCCTGATGCCTGTGCACAAAAGCTACAGTATTATGCTTTCTTTAATGGTTTGGGGAATATATCGCCCAAAATGGCAAAGGATATCCATAGTGGAGAAAATACGGGCGCCTTATTTAAGAGTTTGGCAGGAGGCTATTTTTCAATGGTTGAAAATCAGATGCCGGCAAAAGCCCCGGTGAGAATTATGCTTATAGCGGCAAAGGCTCTGGCAATTACCCTCCAGTGAAAATAGTTTGCAGTTGCCGGCTCATTAAATATTTAAATAACAGCAACGGCAGCAGAAATATATACAGCCCTTTCTTCCTCCTTGGCCAAAAGCCAGACGGGGGCATCGTTACTGCTTACCTGAAGCGACATTAAAGTTTATATACCTGTTAACCGGGAAGTTTCATTCAATTAAGCAAACAGACAAATTTCTGCCTTTCTTTCAGGTGGGCTTTGAGTAGGATTAGTTATGAGTTATGTGAAAGGAAGCTTATGAAATTAAGTATACCACCTGTTTACGTAATTACGTTGAGGTGCAACTGCATAACGCCTGCGGCGGGCTTTTATTCTTTTTTGCTTATCTCCCGAAGGGATCGGGATCTGCGACAAAAAGGAATAAAAAAAAGACACCGACAAAAGAATACAGCCCTTTTGTCGGAAGGAGCTATGTGGAGCAGATGTGCATAGTGGTGAAGAGCAAGGGTTCCCTGATGTTGTGCCGGGATAGGAGTGTTGAATGATGAGTTATGAGTTTTTTGGAAATGGGTGGGTGGGCTTTGAATGCCCTTTGAGTGGGCTTTGAGTGGGCTTTGAGTGGGCTTTGAGTGGGATCAAAGGAATTGAGTTATGAGTTATGCCCTGCCGCAGGGCAGTCGGGCCCGGTAAATATATTTAAGCAAGACCAAATGCAGGAGAGGGGACCCCCGGCGAGACGAAAAACATAGAATGCTCCAGATGGGGCCAAACATACTTGGGCCAGGGGGAAGTAGAACATACTTACGTCAGAAGCGGATGTAAAATAAGTTTTAGCTTTTTGAATCCGGGTACAAACGGGAAGAACTGAAGAGGCACCAGGTGATTTCAAAAGCTTTACGTATGAATTTAATGATTGTGGAAGGGATTGCCGATAGCTCGCATTGACGTTAAGTTAAGCATTGGTGTTTTATATCTATAATCTTTCCTACACTGCATTTACCGCCAGTAGTTTTATTAACTCAGGCTTACCATGGCTGCGTTCTGACCTCATACTCCTTCTCTTTCTCTAAAGGAGAAAAAGCGGTACTTTTTATCTCTAATAAACATTTATTCTTCCAAATCAGCATCTACTTCTTTAATCAGCAAGAGGCTTTCAGGTTTTGTTCGCATTGTATCGCCGGGGCAAATGGAATGTATTTAGCTTGATGCCAATGCGATAGCCCGGGATGCAAAACATTAAATTAATTATGCAGTTACGCTTTTGGGCCTTGATTTGGATGCCCGGGATTGCTTTTTCTTTCGCTTTTCTTTACGTAATTTAATGAAAGCACTAAACTCTTTTTTTTCCTTTACTGTCCATGGTTTATCCAGAACATAGAAGTCAACATTTTTTTGCTCTTTTATTAGTCCCATTTTTTAATTTTTAAAATACAGGCTAATTAACCTGTTTGCTGCTGCTGTTTCAATCATCATTTTTGTGCCCTTGAAATGTGTAGCGAATAGAGTGTCCTGGTAATGTTTTATCAGAACACTCTTCGCATCAAAAGCAAGATAACCTTCATACCCTTTTTCAAACGACAATTTACAGGCATAAGCTACTAAATTACCGGGAACCCCTGTTTAAAGTTTTTGCTTGCCCTTATTGAATTTGGCAATCTCAATTAAGTGCGTGTAGATATGATCGTTTTAATCACTCAAGCTTAACAGTGCCTGTATAATTTTTGTATTGTCTTTAATTGCAAGCTTATAAATTTCTCTATCGGCATATTTTAAATGCTCTTGCCAGTTAAACTGCCAATCTGTTTTGCTTATTTGTTTAACGTCTTTACTGAATAATTGAAAACCTCCGTATTAAAAAGGTCACCTGAAATATCGCTTTCTATTGAGTTTGTAAGCTTGTCTATTTCAATGTCAACTAATATCTTAGCTTGTTTTTTTACTTTACGAAGTTACGAAAATGTCTGTAAAACTCAATTGAAAAGAGCCTGCCAAGAAGCATAGGAAAAAAAATAACCCGGCCAGTCGAGGCCCGGAAGCCGGTAATTCAGTTGCTTGCGCTGGCAAAAAAATCAACAAATGATTTAATAGGCAGCAGTTACCAACCGCAGGTTAAAAACTGCCGCTACGGTGGGTATGTCCGCTGTTATTAATTGCCCCGGCCTTCAGGCCGGGGAATAAAATTATAAAATTCGTCGGGGGGCTTTAGCCCAATAAAAGGTTCTGGTAAATTCCGAACCTATCAGCATTATGAGGGTAGCTAATTTTGTAAGTTTATTATTAAAAAAACCGGACAAAATTCTAATTCAATTCTGTGGCACAAAACACCGGATACATTTTAATGAATAAAACCAATGGTCGAAAAGAGAAAGCTTGCTATGGGTGAAAGTTATAGGCTGTTAATATTACTTCATTTATGCAGGCTATACCGGGCTTAGACCGGTGGATTTGGTAGACAGTAGAGGGCAACGTTCGGTTGAACACTGGCCTGTAGGGACATTTGTGCTGAATCATCGTTCAGAATTTTTTCTTTTTCAATTTTTTCGTTTCGTCTTTATTATCCAACTTTTTAATGCTGTTCGCTACTTGCAAATTCTCCGGCATGGCACCTCCAATTTCCTGAATGGTTTTACGAACCTTCTTACCCACCTCATAGTGTGTTTGATTGGCTTTTTGTTTTCCCTTTATATTTTCTCGTTTTAATTTTTCTTCCGTTTGGGTAGCACGAAAAAGATTAGCCGCCAATTCTGTACTGCCCATGTGGTCTAAAATGTTTTCACTTTTCTTCAAGCTCTTTCGTTTATGAATGCCTTTGGCATCAAGCCCACCATACAAACCCATGTATCCATGATTTTGAAAAATGGCATAATCAACTGGTCAATTACTCCGGCTCCTTTGGCTGCTTCTGCCAAATGCCTGTTGTGTTCAGCCATTTCTTTGCGCAGAAACAATCTTTTATCTTCTTCCGTTTTCAATTGCCGAAACGTCTCCATTTGCTGTATTTCCTGCAAATGGGTTTGCACTGCAAAATACGTTTGCCCAAGTGCAACAATTTCTTTTCCAGGATCTGCGTTTTGAACTATCAGGTAGCTGGCATAACGGGAGAGTTTTACATCATCAATTTTTCTTTCGGCACCTGAGCCAATTGATACCATACCGAGTATATCCTCGAAATGGTTTGAAACTTTGTAACCACTATTGCTGCAGGCTTCTTTGGCACGATCAATAACAGGTTTAAAGTGCCTGTATTCAGAATACTCCAAAGCCTTGCTCAAATCCCTGGCTGTCCAGTACTCATTTTTGTTTTCGTCCAGTTTTTTTATCTGTTCAAAAACAGTTTGTCCGGAATTTGATAATTGATTTTCCATTTTATTTTCGTTTCTGATTTTAATGTCAGCATGTGCAATTTTTACACTAACTGATTTCAATAAGTGGTAAAGCTCACAATTCTTCCAGGTATTTTTTCATTTGCACCTGCACAGTGCCCGATTCTTTTTCGAAGATATCAATTTCAGCTTGCACTTTGTTAATACCCCTTCGGCTGCAAATCCTAATCCAATTCTGTGGCACAAAACACCGGGTACATTTTAAATAATAAAACCAATGGTCGAAAAGAGAAAGCTTGCTGTGGGTGAAAGTTATAGGTTTTAA
>JBBRFX010000095.1:0-15494 GCA_038241275.1 Chitinophagales bacterium | reverse complement strand
AAACTCTTTAGTGATTAAAAACGTTATTAAGCTAAACAACTTATAGATGCCTAAGTTTTGCCTGGTTTTATTTATTTCCTTTTTTATTTATCCCGCTATGGGCCAGAAGGTTTATAGATTAGGAGATGAAGTAAAAAGCTTTCCGATAAATAAGATATTAAATCAAAATAACGAACCCAAAGATCTAAATGCGATAAAATCCCAAATAACGATTCTTGATTTTTTTGGTACCTGGTGTGTGCCATGTATTAAGGCGTTGCCCGAATTAAACAGTCTGCAACAAAAATTTGCCGGCAAGTTAACGGTGTTGCTTATTTCTACAGAAGATGAACAGCGCCTGACTAAATTTGTAAATGCAAGAGCAGGTTTCCCTTTCCCCATAATAATTGATGAAAATAATACTATCAGTAACTTGTTTCAGCCGCCTTCATTTCCCTACACCGTTATCATTAATGAGGCTAATAAAATAATAGCCATCACAGATGCTGGATCTATTAACGAAACCACGGTAAATAATTGGCTTGCCGAAAAAGTGGGTAACGCTGAAGCGATACCTGTGATTGTTGAAAAGACACCTCCTTTAACTACAATAATGAATAGTACAAAAAGAAGTAGTAATAATCTTGTAGCCTTGTCTCAGGATTTTATGTATGCTGCAAAAACCGGGGAAGAAACGAATGCGCTCATCAAAAAATTAAAAGAAATTACTTTTGAAGAACTGCAGGAGGGTTTAAAAAATGATGATGAAAAAAAAGCCTTTTGGATAAATGCATATAATGGTTACACACAGGCGCTTTTGAGAAAAACCCCGGAGGCATTTAAAAACAGGGGCCGCTTTTTTAAAAACAGGCAAATAGAAATTGCGGGAAAAAACTTTAGCCTTGATAACATTGAGCATGGAATCTTAAGGCGTAGTAAAATAAAATGGAGCCTTGGTTATTTAAATAAATTATTTCCTGCTAAAATAGAAAAAATACTACGGGTAAATGACCTGGATTATCGCATTCATTTTGCATTAAACTGTGGGGCTAAAAGTTGTCCCCCGGTAGCTTTTTACGACCCGGCTATTATCAATTCACAACTTGATATTGCCAGCACCGCTTACCTGGCAGGAGAGGTTATTTACGATAAAAAAAATAATAATATTGGATTGCCGGCAATTATGAGTTGGTTCAGAAAGGATTTTGGCGGAAAGAAAAAAATGCTGGAGTTGGTAAAACAAAAAGGTATTATTCCGGCTGATGCTTCTCCTAAAATTAAATTTAATAAATACGATTGGACATTACATTTAAACAACTTTTAATTATACATTTTATGAGTAATCATTATTACAATGCAACCGATTTAAATAAGTTTGGCAATATTGGGGATTTTCAAAAACCAATGGCAGATAAATTCTTTGACTGGTATGCGGAGGTTTTTAAAGATGGCGAACTTTCTGCAAAAGAAAAATCGCTTATCGCCCTGGCAGTAGCACATGCGGTGCAATGCCCATATTGCATAGATGCCTACAGCGCAGATGCATTTGAAAAAGGATACAGCGAAGCGCAGATGATGGAAGCTGTGCATGTGGCAGGCGCTATTAAGGGTGGCGCTGTGCTGGTGCATGGGGTGCAAATGATGAATAAGGTAAAAGAGATAGCGATGTAAATTTCTGAAGCAAAAAAAATTTTTAACGCTTTAAATGGGCACCATGAAAGTATCAATGAAATCATTAAAATCACAAGGAAGTATTTTGGCAGATAGCCATGAGCAGATAGAAATACTGGAGCATGGACAAAATCATGATGATGCATTTAAACTGGTTCCGTTTCAACAAAAACTGGAAGGCATAGGATTGTATCCTTTAAAACCTGTAGGTATAGAAATCTTTCAGGTTAATGTAGGAAAAATGTGCAACCAGGTTTGCAGGCATTGCCATGTAGATGCCGGGCCAGACAGGAAAGAAATAATGACAAGAGAAACCATGCAGCAATGTATTGAAGTGATTAAAAATAATCCTTCTTTAAAAACTGTTGATCTTACCGGCGGAGCTCCTGAGATGAATCCTGATTTCAGGTGGTTTGTAAAAGAAATCAAAAATGCCAATGCAAACATTCATATAATAGTAAGATGCAACCTTACTATTATAAGAGCCAATAAAAAATATTACGACCTGCCCGAATTTTTTAAGTTACATAAAATAGAAGTAGTTTCTTCTCTTCCTTTTTATACCAAAGACAGAACAGACCGGCAACGGGGAGAAGGTGTTTTTGAAGATTCCATACAAGCATTACAAATGCTTAATGAAGTTGGCTACGGAATAGAAGGCAGTCCTTTGCAATTAAACCTGGTGTATAATCCGGCAGGTGCATTTTTGCCACCCTCGCAGCAAAGTTTGGAAATGGAATTTAAAGTTTCTTTAAAAAAAGATTTTGGAATTGAATTTAATAATCTGTTTGCCATTACCAATTTACCCATTAGCCGTTATCTTGATTATTTATTACAAAGTGGTAATTATGAAAAGTACATGGAAAAACTAATCGCCGCATTTAATCCTTCTGCTGCCGCCAACGTGATGTGCAGAAATACAATATCAATAGGATGGGATGGTTATTTATATGATTGCGATTTTAACCAGATGCTGGAATTAAAAGTAGATACTCCGTTAAACCATATCAAACAATTTGACAGAGAAATATTAAATCATCGCAATATCGTTTTAAACCAACACTGTTATGGGTGCACAGCAGGTGCAGGCAGCAGTTGTGGCGGAGCTGTAGCTTAATCCGTTTTTAGAAAAGATGTAATAATTTTTATCAGCATTCACTTTATTTATAATTGTGGGAGATGTTATTTATAATTTTATAACATCATTAAAAATTGTACGTGATCGAACAAAATGCATTGATAGTTTTTGTACGAAATCCTGTTTTGGGATCTGTAAAAACAAGGGTAGCCAAAACGATTGGCGACGAAGCTGCACTCAGGCTTTATCGTAAACTATTGTTGCATACGCATGAAATCATTAAAGATATTCCCTGTGATAAATATATTTTTTATGCAGACGAAATAACTATGGAGGATACATGGCCCAACAGGATTTATAAAAAAGTGTTGCAAACAGATTCGGGGCTGGGAGAGAAAATGGAAAACGCTTTTAAAAAAATATTTAATTACGGGCATCAGCATGTACTGATTATTGGAAGCGACTGTTACGAACTTACTGCTTCAATTATTAAAGAAGCTTTTATTGCTTTAAAAACAAACGACGTTGTTATAGGCCCGGCAAAAGATGGAGGATATTATTTGCTTGGGCAAAATAAATTGAACGCAGATTTATTTTCTATTAAGGAATGGAGCACTTCATTAGTTTTATCACAAACTATTGAAGCCTGCAAAAGATTGGGGCTCAGCTACCAACAATTAGAACTGTTAAGTGATGTGGATGAATCTAAGGATATCAACTTCGATTATTAAAAAGTAAATTGATTTGCTAAAGCTTAATATTGGTTTTATAGGCCTGCGCAATTAAAGAAGCAGCCATTCCCCTTTTATACATTTTTATTGCTTTATAGTTTGCTTTTTGTACACTTAACCAGCCATTATTATCATACTTTCTTGCACTAACCAGCACGGGTTTATTCATTATTTTATACCTCCCGATTTTTTTGGCCCTTTCTGTAATATCATAATCTTCCATGATGATTTTAGTTTCATCATATCCATTTAGCTTTTTAAAATGCTGCCGTGTAATAAAAAAAGTTTGGTCGCCACCATAGCAAACAAAAAGATCAAAACTTGTAAAAAAAGCATTAAGCCTTAACAAAAAGCGATTGCTCATAAATTGTGTGCGGTACCGACCGGCATCAAAATTATTTTGTACTGCATTTTTTAAATCTACCGTAAAACTTTTAGGGGGGATACAATCAGCATGCACAAAATAAAAAATAGTACCGCTGGCAACAGATGCACCAAAATTCATTTGTGCAGCCCTTCCTTTTTTGGGGCTGTGTAAAACCTTTGCTCCTGCATCCGCTGCAATGGCTGTCGTTTCATCAAGGCTGCCGGCATCACTTACTATGATTTCTATAGCAGAAGCTCCTGCATATTTTTTTAGGTAGTCAATTAAATTACCAATGTAACCCGCCTCATTAAAAGTTGGTATTATTATGCTGATCATTCCGATTAACGTTTAATTATCTACGAATTATTGATGGGATGGATTTTATAACAAATAAAAACAAAAAACTGTTTTGTAACTTTAATTATAAATAAATCTATAGAAAGGATGTCTACACTTACTATTACCACTATTCAAACCAATCTTTACTGGGAAAACAAAGAAGCCAACTTTTTAATGTTGGAGGATAAAATAAGGAATATTGAAGACAAAACAGAAATTGTGGTGCTGCCGGAAATGTTTAGCACAGGCTTTAGTATGCGCCCCCGGGATTTGGGAGAAAGCATGGATGGAGAAACTGTGACCTGGATGAAAACCATGGCAGAAAAATACCGGGTAGTGCTTACCGGTTCTGTTATAATAGAGGAAGAAGAAAAATTTTATAACCGTTTAGTATGGATGTTGCCCAATGGACAATATGGCTATTATGACAAGCGTCACCTGTTTGCTTTTGCTGGCGAAGACCAACATTACAGTGCCGGCAATCAAAGAAAAATTGCTTCAGTTAAAGGATGGAAAATAAACCTGCAGGTTTGTTATGACCTTCGTTTTCCGGTATGGGCAAGGCAAACTCCTCCCCCGCCGGGGGAGGCAGGGGGGGGGGCGGAATATGATGTATTAATTTATGTGGCCAACTGGCCGGAGCGCCGCAGCCATGCATGGAAAACTTTATTGTGTGCAAGAGCCATCGAAAACCAATGTTATGTAGTGGGTGTAAACAGGGTGGGTAAAGATGGCAATGATATTTATCACAGTGGCAATACCATGATAATAGATCCGCTGGGAGAAGTGATGTATCATATGGCCAATGAAGAAGATACTTTTACCATCACATTACAAAAAGAACATTTAGAAATAGTAAGAACAAAATTTCCTTTTTGGAAAGATGCAGATGAGTTTAGGATTGGGGGAAGATGAGAAAGGTGAAAGGTCAAAAGTGAAAGGTGAAAAGTGAAAGGTGAAAAGGTGAAAGGTCAAAAGTGAAAGGTGAAAGTAAATGATGAATTGAAAAAAAGTTAATGAAGTGAAGCCTTCCAAACCAGCAACCAGCAACGAGAAACGAGCAACGAGCAACGAGAAACGAGAAACGAGCAACGAGCAACGAGAAACGAGAAACGAGAAACGAGAAACGAGCAACGAGCAACGAGCAACGAGAAACGAGAAACGAGAAACGAGAAACGAAAATCGAAAAACGATTCATTGAGTAACGTCTAAACGATTCTTCTCAATCATTTCCTTTACCACTTTCATTTTATAATCAAAACCTTTTAGCAGCGCTTCATAACTGGTACCCACATAAATATCCGGCGGTACACCAGTTCCTGTTTTGGGCACATGATTATATTGTACCAACCGGAAGAGTGGCAACCGCACTGTATTTTTTGTATAGGGCAGTTTTATATCAGGAATTATAATACCACTATTGCCATGCCATCCCCCACCGGTTTCTTCGCCTATTAAAGTAATACCTGGCTGGCCCTTTACAGCATTGCAGAACAATGTGGAGGCAGAAAATGTGGGGCCGTTTATCAGCACATACACTTTACCATTGTAATGATTATTATTTTTTGGATGGTATAATTTTCTTTCTAAAAGCCCAAGGTGATACTTACCATCTTTTCTTTTTCTGCTGATAAAAAACATTTCAATGTTATTGAGCCAGCCATGTTTTATATAACGGGTATAAGGTGCCAGCCCGTGGTTAATTGTATATACGGTATCGGCTACTTTAAAAGGAGTGCGTGAAATATATTTGGTGAGCAGAATATAAGCGTTCACTTTTCCTCCTCCATTACTCCGCAGATCGAGTACCAGGTTATTGATATTTTTTTGTCGTAGCTGTTTAAAGCTTTTCTTAAAAAAAAATCTCAAATTTCCTTTGCTGAATGTGTTTAGGTTCATGATAGCCATCGTGCCTGCACTATCAATTTCTAAGGATCGGTAGCGAAGATTTTTATTAAGCTTTGGTGCTGCAGGCTTTTTTTCTTTAACAGTTTTTTTAGTGCTGTCTTTTACAGGAGTAAACAATGGCAGCTCTGCTGTCTTTTCATTACCCAAAGAATCTAAGTAAGTAACCGAATATTTTTTACTGAGCCCATAAATATTTCGGTGGTAGTATGGAAAATTGCCACTAAGCCTGATGTAGTTTACATTATTGGCATAACCATCTTCTGGCAGGTAATCAAACATTTTGCTGATCTGCCTGGTATTGCTCACCCCGTTTACAGAAGTAACCAAGGTGCCTCTTTTAAAAATACTGTCTTTACGGTTAAGGTTGGCAGTTACGGCCATGGTATCATTCCATACTTTAAAATAAAGCGGAAAAGAAGGAAGCCTTTTATTGGCAACCCATTTTTGGTAAGCTTTGCTGCTGCCCACGCTGGTGTGGCCGCAATGAATTTTATCTACCAGTGGCGCTAATATATGCCAGGCAAACTGTTGCTCCGTCATACTATCTGCAATGGCATTGTAATACCTGGTAAAATACATATCCATACTGTCTTTGCTGGTGTACCAGTAAATGCCGGGATGTTTTTTTTCCAGTATTTCCCTCAGCAGACTGTAATCTTTCTGCAATATTTCTCTGGAAATTTTTTTGGTAGGCGAATAGTTTTTACTGACCGCACAGGAAACAAGTAAGCTGCACACAACCATACTAAAAACGAAAAAATATTTATTCATATTGGGTAAACAACTAATAATTATAACGGAAATTAAAGTTATTTATGATAGTAAAACGGGAATGTAAATTAAATAGCAAAAATTTAAAGAAATCGTATTTTGATGCGTTACCGCTTTTTGATAATAAAAAAAGGAGATCGACTAAAAAATAAGAGATTAATTGCCCTCATCTATTTTAAGGCAAACGGTGAATTTACTTCCCTTGCCCGGTTGGCTTTCTACAATGATGTTGCCGCCGGCAGCATCCACAATTTTTTTAGCAAGGCTAAGGCCAATACCATGTCCTTCTACATTGTTGCCAAGCCTGCCATAAAGTTTAAAAATAGTTTTAATATCTTCTTTTGGTATTCCCATCCCATTATCCTCCACACATATCAAAACGTTGTCTTTATCCTTATAGGTATGAATATTTATAACAGGATTTTTTTCGCTTTTATACTTGATACTGTTTGAAATAAGATTGTATAAAATACTTCTCAGGTTCTTTTTTGAAAAGAAAATATGGGTCACTTCAAGGTTTCGGTTGATGGTGCTGCCCGACTCTTTTATTTTATCATCGAGGCTCCATTCTATATTATTAAGGATACCCTCCACATCTGCCCACTCCATTGTTATCATTTCGCTTTCTACTTTGGCAATATTGGCTATATCATTTATTAACGAACGGAATTTTTTCACAGAATTATCAATGATGGAAATAAATTTCTCCAGTTTTGGATCTGCTACTTTTATTGTATTCATTAAACCAATACTCATTTCAATATTACCA
Source organism: Chitinophagales bacterium (assembly GCA_038241275.1). Lineage (GTDB taxonomy): Bacteria > Bacteroidota > Bacteroidia > Chitinophagales > Chitinophagaceae > Ferruginibacter. Next base: position 7,881 of record JBBRFX010000095.1, on the reverse strand, counting down.
AGGGGCCCCAAAAGATCATGAGATGCAGTAAGCACAAAATTATCAAGGTCAGCGTTAATACGCAGCAGGCTTTCATTTCTTTTATCAAGCTCCTGCTGGGTTTTTTTCAATTTTGTAATATCATTAAAAGTAAGAATGGCCCCGTTGCTTTTATTATTGGTATGTATATAAGGCATTGTCATTACCTGGTACCATTTTCCATTGTCTGTTTCTATCTCCTTGGTAATTACGCCACCTTCGGCTATTACTTTATTGATATCATTCTCAATCGTTTCAAATTTAATATTGGTACTGATATTACTAAGTGGCCTGCCAATATCGGTTGGTAAAAGATTGATTTGTTTTACCGTTCCCGGCGAAAATTTCATGAGCAGTAAATCATTGTTTACAAATAACTGCCCATTGATATTGCTCCTGAAATAATTATTTAAATCATCATTCACATCCTGCAGTTCTTTGTTTTTTAACTGGAACTCGGCGTTGATGGTATGCAGTTCTTCGTTTACCGATTGCATTTCTTCGTTGGTACTTTGCATTTCTTCATTAGACGATAGCAACTCTTCATTGTAAGACTGCATATTGTCATTAGATGCATCCAGTTGTTCATAAGTAGACTGCAGTTTTTCCTGCAAATCTTTTAGTTCTTCTTCTAATAAAATAGTGTATTGATTAAAGTAGAGTTGCTCATCGTACATAACCGCTGGTTGTGCTTCCGCATCATATTTTTCTGCCTTAAATATTACGAGTAAAAGACCCTGGTCTCCCTTTTTTAAATTTAGAGAGCTTACCGTAATGCCCACGTTGATGTCTTCTTCCCCCTGTCTGATGGTGATACCATTGATACGCTTGGTTTCCTTCGTTTTTTTAGCGTTGATGCAAAGGGCATTAAATGCTACCGCCAGCGGCCTGGGTAAAAGGTCTGCCAGGTTTGAATTAAAATTCTTTTGCAGTAAAAAATTGGTAGTGTCTCCGTATGTTTTAAGCACCTGGTTATTTGCATCAATACAAATGGCCAGCATGTTCGTTTCATTTACAAGGGTAGTATTAATGGCTTCTTCAATGGAATGGCTGGAAACTTTTGCAGGTGTTTTTCTTGCAGAGATATCTTTTATTTCAGCTATTTTCGGGAGCGAAAAAACTTCGAAGTTAATGGCCCGTTTGGTTTCAAGATTTTTGTAAATTTTCCAGATGCTGTGCACCACCTCCAGGTGCTTTGCAATGGGTGTTGGGTTTTCGCTTGAACCTAAAAATAAATAGCCATCTGTCATTAAACCAAAAAGCAACATATTATACACTTTCTTTTGCAAGGGCGGAGCCATGTAGATAAGCAGGTTACGGCAGCTTATAAAATGCATGTTGCAATATGGTGGATTTTTTACCAGGTCGTGTTTGGCAAATATGACCATCTTCCTTATTTCAGCGGTTACCCGAAACTGCCCCAATTCATCTACAAAAAATCTTTTAAGCCGGTTTTCAGACACAGGTTTAACCGATGATGCAGCAAAAAGTCCTTTGCCTGCCTGCAACAAAGCGGTGCTATCTATATCCGTTGCAAATATTTTTACTTCGGTATGTTCAAATTTACCTGTTAATTGCTCCTTTACTAATATTGCAATGGAATAAGCTTCTTCGCCTGTAGCACAACCCGCTACCCAAAACCTCAATTCATCTTCCGGAGAATGCCTGGAAAGCATCTCCGGGATAACGATCGTTTCCAGGACTTCGTAAGCTTTTTCATCCCGGAAAAAAGCAGTAACACTTATCAAAAAATTCTGAATGAGGATTTCTAACTCTAAGGGAGTTTCTTTCAAAAAAACCAGGTATTTTTCTAAGGATACAATATTATTTGCAGCAGCCCTTCTTTTTATTCTCCTGAATATGGTGGCATATTTATAGTCCGTAAAATCCAGCGGCGATTGCTCGTTCACATAAGCAGTTATTTCTTCAATAACCTTTGTATTTTCTTTTATTTCATCTACAGAGAAGCCGTGATGTTTTACAAAATCTTCTATAATATCTGGCATTAGTTCCGGCTCCAAAACAAAATCTACCACGCCGGATGCAATTGCGCAGGACGGCATGCTTCCAAACTGTGTAGTAGAGGGATCCCGGGCTATGATCATGCCCCCTTCGTTTTTAATAGCCTCCACTCCTTCTGTGCCATCTGACCCTAATCCAGATAAGATGATTCCTATAGCCTTTTTGCCGCTATTTTTTGCAAGTGAATTAAAAAAGGTATTGATAGTAAGATGGGGGCCCTTACTCCTATCTTTATCAGTTAACAATAAGCTATCATTCTCCACAATCATGAATTTATCACTGGGAATAAGGTACACCTCGTTGCTTTTGATCTTCATGCCTTGTTCTGCTTCTTTTACTGCCAGCTTGCTGTGCCTGGCCAGTACTTCTACCATACGGCTTTTAAAATCTGAAGATAAATGTTGAACAATAACATAAGAAACTCCGTCAGAAGGGGTATGATCAAAAAAAGAAATGATTTCATCCAAACCTCCTGCAGAGGCTCCAATGGCAATAATATGATGTGGCGTTATATTGGGCATAAAAAATAGCGAAGAAGAAGAATATTATTAAAAAGAAGTACTGTAAGTTAGCTATTATTACATCAATTATGCCAAGTAATTTGGTGAGGATACGATTGTTGTAAATATAGGAGCAGTAAAGGATTCAATAAAAATGTAAAGCGTATGGTTGTTATAAAAAACCATACGCTTTAAAAGGATTATTTACTGATATATGAATCTAAAATATGCTGTTTAACCCCGTCATTAAAAAAGGGGGTGGACAAAAATTTATGAGGCAACCCTAATTGTTTTACTGGCAGCGCTTTTATTAATAAACTCAAACAAACGCTTGTGCTTCCATTTAGTCAATTGCCGGTAATTTTAAAACCAAACTGTTTTCCATAACACTCCCTGGCTCCAATAAAAAATACATCCCGGTTTGCTCCACCCCATCTACCGATAATTTCAGGATATTTTTTTCTTCACCTGCCTGCTGTGTAATTTCAATTTGATATAACCTGTTTATACTGCGGTAACTTATTTTTACCGATGGCCATTCTGCGGGAAGGCAGGGAGTAAAGATAAGCTTATCTCTTTCTTTTTTCATTCCCACAAAAGATTCCAAAATCAGTTGATACATCCAGCCGGCAGATCCTGTGTACCAGGTCCATCCACCCCGGCCCTTGTGCATGGGTTCTGCATACACATCGGCTGCCACTACATAAGGTTCGGCTTTATAAACATCCATTTTTTCAGCAGTATTACCACGGTTTAAAGGGTTAATCATTTGCAGTAAATCCCATGTTCTTTTATGATCGCCAATAGCTGCAAAAGCCATCACCAGCCAGATAGCTGCATGGGTGTACTGGCCGCCGTTTTCCCTTACGCCCGGCACATAACCTTTTATATACCCGGGATTCATGGAAGATTTATCAAAAGGAGGCGTAAATAATTGTATCATGCCATCTTCCTGTTGCACTAAAAATTGATCAGCATTCTTCATTGCCATAATGGACCTTTGTTCATCTGCGCCTTTTGATAAAACGGACCAGCTTTGCGCAATACTATCAATTTTACATTCTTCATTTTCATGTGAACCCAAAGGAGTGCCATCATCAAAATAAGCACGGCGATACCATTCTCCATCCCACGCATTTTTATGAATATTTTGTTTTAACTGTTCGGCTTGGTCCCTGCATTTTATAACAAAAGCATCATCATTTTTAATGGCGGCCACATCAGAAAATTTTACCAGGATATCATACAGGAAAAAAGCCAGCCATACACTTTCGCCTTTTCCATGGTTACCCACTTTATCCATACCATCATTCCAGTCGCCAGACCCCATTAAAGGCAAGCCTTTTTCTCCAAACAGGAGTCCATTTTCTATTGCTTTTACACAATGTTCATACAGGCTGGCAGTACTATCCGACCTGATGGGCAAATCGAAATAGGACTCTTCTCCGCTATTTAATAGCCTGCCTTCTAAAAACGGCACCACTTCATCCAGTATATCATGATCGCCGGTAACAGTTATATACCTGCATACTGCAAATGGCATCCATAAATAATCATCGGAGCAGGTAGTTCTTACACCCCTGCCTGTAGGTGGGTGCCACCAATGTTGCACATCCCCTTCTATAAATTGCCGGGAAGCGCATAACAGCAATTGTTGTTTTAGCATTTGAGGTTGTGTGTGCACCAAAGACAACACATCCTGCAACTGGTCTCTAAAACCAAAAGCCCCACCCGATTGATAAAAACCACTCCTGCCCCAAACACGGCATGCCAAGGTTTGATAATTAAGCCATCCGTTGGATAAAATATTTAATGCCTGGTCGGGCGTTTCAATTTGAACAGCACCCAGTGTTTTATTCCAGTACTCATTTACTTTAGCAAAACAGGCATGAGCTCCGGTACTTCCTTCAAATTTACGGTTCAGGTTTAACGCATCATCTACACCTGAGCCTGCACCCAATTTAAAAATTATTTCATGTTCCTGCTCTTCCGCCAAATCAAAAACTACCTGGATAGCGGCACATGGATCAAGGCCTGCACCCGTTTTTCCGGATAGCCTGGATCTGATCATAGCATCAGGGTTTGCAAGCGTGCCATTTCTGCCAATAAATTCTGAACGGTCGGTAGTAATGGTTCTGCTTACTTCATTTACATCAAAAAAAGCTACTTTATTACCAAAGTCTGTGTTATAGGCATTGCGTGCAATGATAGTACCGCTGCGTATATCTGCTTCCGTTATGGTGTGCATCAAGGATTTAGCCCGCAAATCTCCCAGCACCCATTCTACATACCCGGTTGCAGAAATGCGGCGGGACCTGTTAGAATTGTTGCGCACTTTTATAACGATGAATTTTATGGGACATTCAATATCTACAAACACTTTCATTTCAGAATGGATTCCATCCTCGCTGTGTTCAAAAATGCTGTATCCAAACCCATGTCTTGTGATGTAGGGCGATTTGCCACGACAGGGTAAGGGCGATGGAGACCAGTATCTTCCACTCTCCTCATCTCTTAAATAAAAGGCTTCGCCTTTTAAGTCGCCGATGGTATCATTGTTCCATGGTGTAAGCCGCATGGAGTGGGCATTATCTACCCATGTATAAGACTGGCCGCTTTCAGAAACGACCGATCCAAAACCAGGATTTGCCAATATATTTACCCAGGGTGCCGGCGTTGGTTGAGTGGGCGTAGTGATAATAACATATTCTTTACCATCTGCAGAGAAACCACCGATGCCGTTAAAAAACCGGAGATTCTTTGGTAGATCTACAGAGGTAAAAACTGAAGTATGAAACTTACTTGGGCTAAAATAAGGAACCGGGCTTTTTAATTTGCTCCTGCGGTTGATCTGTTCTTCCAGTGATCCCAGCGCATCTGAAATAATTATATGGGCCACCGTTTGAAACAGGATGCGGTCTTCAATGGAAATTTGATCTGCAGACCTGATAAAAATTCCACCGGGCTGTTCTTTCATGTCGCTTGAAACACCGGGAGCAACCAGGCTTTGTATCTGGTTATGCAATACCTGGCGGTAACCACCATAATCTTCGTTCCAAATTACAAGATCTACCATTAATCCTTTCATGCGCCAGTAAGTATGAGCCTGCACCATTTGTTTTACCAGGTCAATATTACCAGAGTCTTCAATTTGAAGTAAAACAATGGGAATATCTCCTGAAATAGAATATCCCCATAAGCCCGATTGGCCACGTTTATTTTTAATGATAGTGGCAGCATCTGTTCTTAAAGAAGGATTGGAAAAAATAATGGAGGCTGCTAATCTTGAGTATAGCTGCGCATCTGCTTCCACAGCATTTATTTGTCTTAAAATTACCTGGCTATGTGTAAAAGCCAGCTCCAATACCCGGTTAGTAATATTGCGATCCTGGTATTTATCTACAAGCACATTGCATAATTCTTTTGAATCTGCTACCCCAAAAATCAGGTCTATAATGGCTGTTTCTGATGGTTCAATAACAATGCGGTATTGAATGGAAATGACCGGATCGAGTACCGAGCCCTGGCTGCCGGAAAGTGGTGCCTTTTGTTTCATTACTTTTGGCTGGTTAATCGTATGGCCCCTTCCTATAAACTGGTCCCTGTCTGTTTCGTAGGTAATATTTATTATTTCTGCATCATGTACTTTCATTAGGTGAAACATCCAGGGCGTTTGTTCTTCTACAGAACGTGGGCGCCTGGTACAAAGAATAGTATGCCTCGCTTCATTAATAGCAGTTTGAACAAAAAGATTGCTAAATGCCGGGTGAGATTCATCGGCTGCAGCCGTATTAAGTACTACTTCTGCATAACTGGTTATTTCTATGATTCTTTTTTTTCTGGAGCGGTTGGTTATATGTATCCTTCTCAATTCAATATCATCTTCGGGACTAACCACAATTTCTGTATGCGTTTCCAAAGAAAAATCACGCCTTCTAAACTCTGCCCTGCCTTGAGAAAATACAGCTTCATAATTTTCGCCTTCCTGTAGTGATGGCTGAAATGCCGCCGACCAGTAAGTATCTTTTTCCAGGTCTTTTATATAACAAAACGTACCCCAGTTATCGCAGGTAGCATCTTCCCTCCAGCGGGTAAGCGCCAAATTTTTCCAGCGGCTGTAGCCGCCACCGGAGTTGGTTACCATTACACTGTAGCGCCCATTAGATAATAACTGCACTTCCGGTATGGCAGTGTGTGGGGTATTAATTACATGCATAGAAGTATCAAAACCGGTAGACAAACTCATATCGCCGGCATTTATAGAAGGCGAATAAAAATTAGTAATCCTGGGTATTCTTTCCTGTAATAAAAGCAAGGTGGATTTTACCTGCACATTCGATTCAAATCTTTGCTGCATGGGTCTGTTGAACAACAGGTAAGAAAGAGATAAAAAACTCATACCCTGGTGATGGGCCATAAAAGATTTTATTACAGAATGGGTTTGTCTTCTCAATAGCCTTGAAGTAGTATAATCAATGGCTTCATAAAAACCATATTTACCCTCAAAGCCTGCTGTTTTTAAAACTTCCAGGTTGCTGTATGACTCCTGTGGGGCTACCATCAGCGACATTAATGTAGCATAAGGAGATATCACCAGATCGTCTCCCAACCCACGTTTAAAGCCCAGGCCAGGAACACCAAAAGCACGGTATTGATAATTTAAATGGGCATCTACCATATTGTAACCCGACTCTGAGATACCCCATGGTACCCCTCTTTTTTTACCATAATCAATATGTTTTTGTATGACTGCTTTGTAGGTTTGATCAAGCAAAGTATTATCGTAGGTAGGCATTATAAGCAGTGGCATCAGGTATTCAAACATAGATCCGCTCCATGACATAAGAATGGGAGTGGTGCCAAGATTGGTTAATTTTCGTCCTAAAGCAAACCAGCTATCCTGTGGTAATTTGCCCTGGGAAATGGCGATAAAAGTGGTGAGCCTTGCTTCTGAAGCCAGCAAGTCATAATAACTATTGTCTTTGCGGTGTTCCTCTGCATTGTAACCGATGGTTAATAAATGCTGGGTGCGATCGTATAAAAAATCATAATCAATATCTAAAAGCTCTTTGCATTTTAGCGATAATTGTTCCAGTGTAAGCACTATTTGTTTGCCCCTTAACCCAGCCTGTGTAATACCAGCCCTGAATTGATTGAGCCACTCATTTTCTTCTTCCGTATTACCGGGGGTATATGCATCCAGGATTTTATGGAATAAAGACTGTTCAATTTTAGTAAGTTGTTTTATGGTAGGTATAGCCGGCAGGTCTGGAATAAGATCTTTAAATTTTTCCGGTGCAGCCGGCAGCAAAAGCCAGGGAACCAGGGCACTTATTTCTTT
>JBBRFX010000094.1:0-15540 GCA_038241275.1 Chitinophagales bacterium | reverse complement strand
ATTTACAGGCAGATGGATAAACTTATTGTTCAGGATGCGCCCGTAGTACCGCTTTGGTACGATATGGCACTTCACCTGGTGCACAGGAATGTATATAACTTTTACCCTAATGGATTAAACATGCTGGAGCTGAGAAGGGTGAGGAAGGAATGAGGGTTTAAGGTTTAACGTTTAAAGCTGATTTGATTGCACAAGTTTTAACAAACCTCAAACGTTAAACCTTAAACGTTAAACGCTAAACATTTAATTCTTCTTCATCTTATCCTTAAATACTTTCTGAAATTTTTCCAACTTGGGCCTTATTACATACTGGCAATAGGGTTGGTTGCCGTTTTGATTATAATAATTCTGGTGATAATTTTCTGCTTTAAAAAATTTGGTCATGGGCTCAAATGTAGTAACAATAGGGCGGGAGAATGCACCACTTTTATCCAGTTCTGCTTTGTATTTTTCTGCAATTAATTTTTGTTTTGCATTGCGATAAAAAATAACACTGCGGTATTGCGGGCCTACATCATTTCCCTGGCGGTTTAAAGTTGTGGGATCGTGTGTTTGCCAGAATATTTCAAGTAATTCGTCATAAGAAACTTTTGTAGAATCATACACAATATTCAGGCATTCTGCGTGGCCGGTAGCACCCGTGCCTATTTGCTCATACGTGGGATTATTTACATGACCACCACTATAACCACTTTCTACACTTAATACGCCTTCTACCTGTTGAAAGATGGCTTCGGTGCACCAAAAGCAACCGGTGCCAAAGGTTACGGTGTCGGTATTGGCTGCATTAGCTGCAGGCACAATAGGATCATTTATTATAGTAGTTGTTTTTTTATTGGCACAACTGCTGAGGCTGATTAATGCGGATAAAATAAATAAACTGAATTTTTGCATTGTAAATGTTTATATCAAATACGTAAAAAAATACTAACAGATTTACAGGCTGTTTGTTTTATAATTTTGATAACAAATGGTAAAGGGAATTTAGAAAGACTTAATTGTCTTTTTTTCTGGGTATGTTTTTAATAGGTGCATTCGATTCTTCCTTTTCATTTCCTTTTAGCTTTGATTCATCCATTTTGCCTTCTGCATCCCTTAATGGAACTGGCATTGGGGCATTGCCCTCAGCGGTCACTTCGCTAAATACTTTATTTACATAAACCCACTTTCCGTCCAGCCATTTAAATCCTTCATAATCTCCATCTCCAATTAATGTCCACTTTTTGTTTGGCTGATTTGATTCTGATACAAGGTGTTCAAAAATGATCATGTTCAAATCTTTATCATATGTAAGGCGTGGGCTGGCCTGCTTTTTATATTCCATAATAAACCTGGCCATTTTATTATTGTAACCATAACCACTAACAATACTAAACTGGCGGCTTCCAAATTCTGGTAAACCGTTTTTGAAGCTAAGGATCTCTATTAGTTTTTTATTGCTGCGGATATTATTTTCATCATAACCCAATAATGTATAATAGGAATTGCCCTGGTATTTGGTAAGAATAATTTTGTAGTAAACAGCACCCATCCAGCCAAAATTATTGGCAATGGTATCAGCCATATTGCTGGTAATATCCGATTTATCAATTAAGGGAAATAATTTAAGGTTGCCATCTGCAGTTTTCATTTGAATGGCTCCATGCTGGCGTATCACATTATCATTGATAACCATTTGCCAGGTATAAATTCTAAAACTGCTGTCTGGAGCATATAATTTTGAAATAGCAAACAAAGAATCAAAAGGGAAATTAAAAGAATGGTTTATTTTGAGAGACCTTACCAGTACTTTGGTAAATAAACTATCCGCTTTTAACCTGTCTATCGGATTAATTCCCTGGATAATTTTCTCTGCCAGTACTTTTAAACTATCTTCTTTTTTCTGTAATAATTTATAATCTGCACTTTTAATGGATTGTGCAGAAGCAGTGAGCCCTATAAAAAAACACAGAATTAATAACGGGAGAAATTTCATAATCTTAAAATTACTTAAAGATTCTTCAAACAGGCCTTTCCACTCATTTTATGCTATAAATTTAACTAAAGCTTATCAGCAGGTAAGGCTCTTGCAAAATTGATGAGGGAATCAAATACTTCATCTATACTCTTATCGATTGCATTTATCTCATTTCTGCCGTTGCTGATAAAAGCAGTTTGCATACCCAGGTTTCTGCCAAAGGCCATATCACTTAATTTATCACCAACCATAATGGCTTTTTTAAAATCAATGTCCGGGAATTGTTTGATAGCCTCCAAAGCCATACCTGTATTGGGTTTTCGGCAGGGGCTGCTATCGTCTTGCTCAATACAAAAATAAATGGCGTCTATTCGTCCACCTTTATTTGTGATGGTTTCCTGCATGTTGATATGAATGGTTTGCAGATCTTTGAGTTGGGTAAGACCTTTGCTTACGCCTCTTTGGTTGGTTACAATTATAATTCGTTTAAACAGCCGGTTAAAAATCCTGAAAGCTTCCGGCACTCCTTCATGAAAAACAAACTCACTCCAGGTATTCACATATTTACCCTTTATTTCATGATTAATTACACCATCACGATCTAAAAATAGACACCAGTTATTGTTGATACTGTTAAAATTGATCATTATTTATTTCCGAAATTATGATGAAAATCCATCTCCGCTTTTTGTAAATCTTCTGGTATACCAATATCTATAAAATATTCATCCTGCACAAGTCCCATTATTTTTTGGGTAGATAACTGATTGGCCAGGTAATCTTTTTCAAAAGAAAAATATTGGGGAAAATTAAGTTGTAAAAATGTTGGAATGTTTAAAATATATACGCCTCCGTTGATCAATCCATTTTTGCAATATTGTTTTTCCCTGAAGCGGTGAACCTGCCCGGCGGTATCTATTTCTACCACCCCATACCTGTCAAAATCCTGCATTATTTTTAATGCCAGCGTGCAGGATGCATGTTCTAATAAATGAAAAGCAGATAAAGAGGCAATATTTATTTTAAATAAAGTATCACCGTTTACAATCAAAACATTTTCTTCTGTAGCTTTTTTGCAGGCAAATTTTATAGCCCCTCCGGTTCCCAAAGGTTCATCCTCAATACTGAATTGAACAACAAATGCAGGCCCGAATTTATTTGGCAGGTCATTGATGTATGCTTCCATCAATCCATGCCTGTGGCCCAATGCGAATATAAATTTTTCGATACCCTGTTGATGCAAGTGTTCTAAAATATAATCCAGGAATGGCCTGCCGGCAACAGTTACCAATGATTTGGGTAACACAGGGTTTACCGATTGAAGCCGGAATCCCAATCCACCAGCTAATATGATGGCTTCTTTAACCATTGAATTCTGCAAAGCCCCTTTCGTAAGGTTGTTGTTTGGCAGGAGTGCCTGCAAAATATTTTTCTTCCACCAATTGACAGATGATATGACCGATCAAAATATGTGCTTCCTGTATTCTTGGCGTATCTGCAGATGGCACATTTATAAGATGATCACATAATGGTTTCATCAGGCCACCCGTATCACCGGTAAAGCCGATAGTTGTCATGCCTTTTTCTTTAGCTGCAAGCACAGCATTTATAATATTTTTACTGTTGCCCGATGTACTGATAGCAATCAATACGTCGTCTTTGCGGCCAAAGCCCGCAACCAGTCTTGAATAAACCACATCAAAACTATGATCATTGGCCACAGCAGTAAGATAGGAGCTATTTACGTGTAAAGCCTCTGCAGGCAGGCATTCACGATCTTTGTAGAAACGGCCGCTCAATTCTGCAGCCAGGTGCTGTGCATCTGCGGCACTGCCGCCATTGCCACAAAACAAAACTTTTTTACCGTTTTTAAAAGCAGTGGTTATTATTGATACACAACGCTCTATTTGTAGCAGCAAATGTTCATCCTGTAAAAGCTGCTCTTTGGTATCAATAGATTTCTGAATGATATCCTTAATTTTATTAATCATATGGCTGTTATTTTGTTCCTCAAAGGTAGGCTGTTGAAGTGAGTCCCGAGGCAGCAAACAATCCTTTTTCGGGATATAGGATTACACAAACAAAGATGCCATGGAAAACAAATATTTGTTTAATAAAACTATTGGCTCCAGGATGTTAGCCCTTGCCCAACAAAATTGTATGCACGTACCTGCCCTCCAAAATTATTGAGTGATTTAATTACTGATGCCCTGGTATTATCCGGGCAATAGAAAACCATAAAACCTCCGCCGCCTGCACCGCTTATCTTACCACCGGTAGCACCGGCTTTTAGGGCTGTTTCATAAATGGCTTCTATGGCAGGGTTGCTGATGTTGGATGCCATATTTTTTTTATGTGCAAAACCAAAATGCAGCAAAGGGCCCAGTTCATCAGGGTTTGCATGAAGCAACTTTTCTTTCATGATTTGTGCCTGCTCTTTTAAATGGTGCATGGCATCAATGCTTTTTTCATTGTTACCAAGCACATTTTTTACCTGCTCGTTAATAATATCGGCACTGTTGCGGCTTGAATCTGTAAAATACAATACGAGGTTATTTTCCAGCGTTTGTTTGTAGACATCTGTAACTGGCAGCGGGCTAATCCGTACTTCATCATTTTTAAGAAATTCCATAAAATTAAAACCACCAAAGGCTGCAGCATATTGATCCTGCCTGCCACCGCTAAATTGAAGATCGTTCCGTTCAATATCGTAGGCATATTTTGCTATTGCATATCTACTTAATTTCAAATCAAACATTTCATTAAAAACGCCAATGATAGCTACCACAAGGGTAGAAGAAGTGCCGAGACCTGAGCCAGCCGGTGCATCGGTATGTGTAGATAAATGAAATCCTTTTGGGGCCAGGTTAAAATCTTTTACTAAACGATTGTAAACTGCTTTATGCAGATCAAGGCAGCCATTGATTGGTAGGGAATTGATTATATCAAAAACCTGTTTTTCATTTCTGTCAATTGTTTCTATAATGATTTTATCTTCCTGCAAAATTTTAATGGTAGCATTTGCATACAATGAAATGGTAGCATTCACAACTGCACCTTCATACAAATTACAATAAGGGCTTACATCAGTACCACCGCCGGCAAGGCCTATACGCAATGGGGCTTTGCTATAAAAGGTCATTGAATAATATTTGTTATACCATTCAGCATCACATCCCAACTGTATTTTTTCTTTTCTTCCCGCAGGTGAGGTAAAAACCATGCTTCTCCTTTTTTAAAATACAGTTCTATATTTTCAGCAATAGCAATTGCAGTGGGTTCTGCCACCAATCCCACTTTATCGTGAGGCACCATGGCCGTAAGTCCGCCAACGTTGGTAACAATCATGGGTATTTCAAAATGATAGGCGAGGGGTGTTACACCGCTCTGGGTGGCATTTCGGTATGGTTGCACTACCAAATCGGCAGCGCAGAGATAATTTTTAATTTCATTATCAGCAATAAATACTGTTTTTAATATTAGCCTGTCCTTTAAACCAAGCCTTATTATCTGCTCTTCGTATTGTTTTTTATCATCGTAAAATTCTCCGGCAATCAACAGTTTTAGATCAGGCATTTTATCCTTCAGCAGGGCCATGGCATCCAATAAAATATCAAGCCCTTTATATTTACGGATGAATCCAAAAAATAAAATAATCTTTTCATCCACTGAAATGCCCAGGTTTTTCCTGGCTGTTTCCTTAGGGATTTTTTCTCCAAAATTATCATATAATGGGTGAGGTATATAAGCGGCAGGTTTTGTATTATTAAAAAGTTTAAGATCGTCCAATACTTTTTCACTCATGGTGATAAAGGCATCTACCGGCTTTATAAAATATTTTGTAAAAGCCTTATCGCCTGCCCGTTTTTCGTGTGGAATAACATTGTCTGCAATGCATACCACTTTGCTGTGATGGTTTTTTTTGGCAATTCTTAATATAGTGCCAAAGCAGGGCCCCATAAACGGCAGCCAGTAACGAACAACAATAATGTCCGGGCGTTCTTTGCGGATGATATTGCCCACTTTTATCCAGTTAAAAGGATTAATCGAGTTAATTAAAACTTTTATATCCAGCCCTGCCGGAGCAGGCTCTGTAGAATATTGTGATGTTCCCGGAAAAAGAAAAGAAGGATATTGTAATGAAAAAGTATAGATGCTAACGGTATGGCCTGCCTGCAAAAGCGCCTTAGCCAGCCTTTCGTTAAAAGTGCTCATGCCTCCGCCCCTAAGCGGGTGAGCAGGACCTATGATGATTATTTTTTTTGATGAAACCATGCGTAATCAATTCACTGAGAAACGGATAAAATAGTTTTTAAAACCATGCCTTGAAACTATAGCCCCGCTTTTTCTTCAATCAAATAAGAATTTCTTTCTGCAGAGTTTCTTGATATCATTTCTCCCAGGAACCCGGCCAGGAATAGCTGTGTACCTATAACCAGCGAAATAACGCCTACATAAAATATGGGCCTGTCCGTCATGTTATATTTAAGAAATGCAAATTTTGCAATAAAAAGATAGGTCCATATAATAAGGCCCGCAAAAAATACGATGCTGCCCCATAGCCCAAAAAAATGCATGGGCCTTTTGCCAAACTTGCCTACAAACATGATGGAGAAAAGATCCAGGAAACCATTTACAAAACGCTCCCAGCCAAACTTGGTTACACCAAATTTGCGTGCCCGGTGTTCTACCACTTTTTCGCCAATCTTTCTAAAACCTGCCCACTTGGCAAGGATAGGAATGTAGCGGTGCATCTCGCCATAAACTTCTACGCTTTTTACCACTTTTTTTCGGTAAGCCTTCAGCCCGCAATTAAAATCATGCAGCTTAATGCCCGAACTTTTTCGTGCTGCAGCATTAAATAATTTAGAAGGAATATTTTTTGTGAGTGTATTATCGTATCGTTTCTTTTTCCATCCGCTTACCAGGTCGTATCCATCTTCCACAATCATTTTCCTTAACCCGGGAATCTCATCCGGGCTGTCCTGCATGTCTGCATCCATGGTAATGATCACATCGCCCTGTGCAGCTTTAAAGCCTTCATTAAGTGCAGCACTCTTGCCATAATTGCGTTGAAATTTTATACCCTTGATATTGGGATTCTGAATTCGCAGTGCTTCAATCACTTTCCATGAATTATCTATACTGCCATCATCAACCATTATCACTTCGTAAGTGTAATTGTTTGCATTTACTACATTTTCTATCCATGCGGCCAGTTCGGGCAGCGATTCATCTTCGTTGTATAGTGGTATTATAATTGAAAGATCCATTGTTTATTTTTTTTGCCTTTGCGGCGATATCCTTTTACCCGATAACAAAAGTGTTTTTATTGGCGGGATAAAAACCGTGCGATTATGATTAATTTAATTGATCTGGCTTTGTTTCTTTTGGCAACATCGTTGCTGCTGTTTCCGGTAAATACCGGGGTATGTTAAATGGTTATTTATCTTTTTTTATAAATTGAAAAAAAACAGTTCCTAAAAGTGTAATTAAACTTCCCACACCCAAATAAGAAAGTATTACAGACATGGTGAAGGATGGAAGGATCATTTTTTTATAACTGCTTAATTGGTTTTCTACATCAACATTAGTATAATTTTTATTCAAAAGCAATTGTTGTCTTTGAAATTCTATCATATCATTTCTAAAACCATCATTTAATTTTAAAAATAACCAATTGGCACAAACCATTAATAAGGTTACTACAATAAAACATTTGAAGCCTTGTGCAAAATAATCTTTAAAATGTTTGTTTTCGGTTTGCGATACGTGAAATCCATGCAATGTCCATAAAATGCCCAGCGCATAAATAAAATAGGCCGCAAGTGCTATAGAATTGTCAAAATTCCCCATTGAATAATAAACGATTCCTGATAATGCGATGATGGAAACACCCGTAATAAATCCTTTATATGCAGCACTAAGCTTGTTCATTATTTATTAAGAGTGATTTTATTATTATGAATGATTCCTATCACTTTTCCTTTGAGCGTTTTGCCAACAAATGGACTGTTTTTAGAAATAGATTTTATATGTGTTGACTCAAATGTATTGCTTCTTTCCGGGTTAAACAACGTAAGGCTTGCTGCTGCCCCTTCTTCTATTTGCGGTATTGGCAGGTTGAAAATGTTTCGGGGCGTTATTGTTAATTGACCTATTAAAGTGGCAGTATTTTCTACAAAGCTGTTGGCTGCAGCATATAAAACTTCCAGGCTTATCATACCATTTTTGGCATATTCAAATTCGCAGGTTTTATCGTCCCAATGTTGTGGCAGGTGATGTGAAGCGATACAATCTATCTGTCCATCTTTTAAAGCTTGTCTCAGCGCATCCCTGTCTGCATGTGTACGCAGGGGAGGGTTTAACTTAAGATTGGTATCGTAGGTAACAAGGTCTTCATCACAAAACAATAAATGTGCAGGAGTAACAGAACAGGTAATATGTAGTCCTTCTTTTTTTGCTGCACTTATTAATTCTATTCCTTTTTTGGAACTTACGCCGGTGATATGCAGTTTTGATTGTGTGTATTTCAATAATTCTATATCCCTTGCTATCATAATTTCTTCTGCAATCACCGGTTTGCCGGGTAAGCCCAACTGTGTGCTCACAATACCTTCATTCATCAATCCGTGAGTACTGATGCTTTTATCATCGGGTAGCTGGATAATGCAGGCATTGAGTGGCAAAACATATTGCAATGCTTTTAGTAAAACACCCGGGCTTTGCAATGAATGTGTTCCGTCGCTAAAGGCAATGGCACCGCTGGCATACATATCATACATTTCTGTCAATTCTTTGCCTTCTGCATTTTTTGTAACAGCTCCAATAGGATGAATGCTCACAGGTAGTGAGGTAGATTTTTGCTTAATATACTCTACCACCGATTTTGTGGAAACAGACGGGTTCGTATTGGGAAGAATCATTACATCGGTAAAACCGCCTGCCGCCGCTGCTGCAGCACCCGATACTAATGTTTCCTTATGCTCGTAACCCGGGTCTCCAAAATGCGCAAATATATCCATCCACCCAATGCTTACATGCAGGTTTGTGGCAGTGATGATTTCATCTGCTGTTTCCATTATTGAATCAGCAATTGATTGAATAACGCCGTCAATAATAAGAATATCTTTTAATTGCCCGTTGTGTGGGGAGGAGGAAGAAATGATTTTGGCTTGCTTAATTAAAACCTTCATGTTATATATGGGATTGCGCAAATATCATTAAAAAAATTGAGGATACAAGAGGAATATATTGTCTTTGCACCGGCAGGCATATTAAAGGATTATAGCTAACAATAATAAAATTACCTAAGATGTATCTAAAGGTGGCAAACTATGTAGCTTTTAATACTTTAAAGGATGAATGCTAATATATCCGTGCTATAATTATGTCATATAAGTTACACACAACAATTTTTTGGATTCTACGGTTATTGAATAGTAAAATGAACTAACATTTGCATCCTTTACCATCTTGATTTTTTAACTCCTCTGATATTGATATTGAAAACCGGGGCAATTGGGGTGATGCTGATGTAAAATGGTGGGAGAGGCGTTTTAGGCAGAAACAATGCCAATTTGATACTTTCTGGCTGAGTATAATTTAGAATGAATAATAAAATGATAAATAGGAGAAAATAAAAACTACTTTTTAAAGTTTATTTTGTGTAAAAAATAAATTAAATGGACTTATTTAATACTATACCAGATTCAAAAATAAATATTTTACCAAAAGATGGAACAGTAAATTATTACGGCAAACTTTTTACAATGCAGCAGGCAAATTATTTTTTTGAACATTTGATGGATAATATTGAATGGAAAAATGATGAAGCAATTATTTTAGGAAAGTTGATAATTACAAAACGAAAAGTGGCCTGGTATGGAGATAAGAAATTTGAATACCGCTATTCTAAAATTACCAAACGTGCCTTACCATGGACCAAAGAATTGCTAACATTAAAAGCTATTGTTGAAGAATATTCGGGTGAAAAATTTAATTCCTGCCTGCTTAATTTATACCATAGTGGCGATGAGGGCATGGCATGGCACAGTGATGCAGAAAAAGATTTGAAGAAAGATGGAGCCATAGCCTCCTTAACTTTTGGGGCAGAACGAAAATTTTCTTTCAAACACAAACAAACAAAGGAGCTTATTTCAGTAAAATTAGAAAATGGTAGTTTATTGATTATGAAAGATGCAACTCAAACCCATTGGTGGCACCGGTTGCCGCCTACAAAACTGGTAACCGAACCTAGAATTAACCTCACATTCCGGAGTATAGATTCATGATATAAAAAAAAGACTGCCCTGGTGAAAGAACAGTCTTTTTCGTCAGCCTCCCTGTACAATTTTCGAACTTATTTATTATCGATCTTAAGCGATTGGCGAGCATTGTGGCTTAACATTCAATAGCTTACTTAAATTATAGTTAGCATAAAAGGCTGATATTTTAGTTTGCACGATAGTTATAATAGTTCAATTTTATAAATCGTTAACAACATTTAAAAGTTGTATCTACAAGGGCTTGTACTTCTCTAATATTTTTTAAAAATGATCTTTTCTCAAAAAACTTTCTTTAGAAATTTTATAAATGTCTTCTGTGCCTGAAGATTTGGCAATAAACCATCCATTTTCTTATATTACTTTCATGTCTCTTCTCGAAGCATTTTTGCCCGGTATATTGGTTAATATATTTTTTTTCTCTAATAGTGATTGTAGAGATACTAACAATGACCCTGTAGTATCTACAGTACAACTGCTGTAGTAGGGTAGGCTACACTTGTTTCCTCAAGGGAACTATGATAAGCTGCATTGTTATAGTTGGTGTTATATCTAATTAAACCCATTGCAACAGGGTAGAATATTTTATATCAAATTAAAAAATTTAAGGAGCTTGATGATTTCAGCAACAGGCCGAAAAAGAAACAAGTCTTATTATATTTTTTCCAACCATCCATCACTGAAACCCTCCAGTTAAAGCCCTTTCATTACGTAGGGGCATTGTTTCATTATATTCCATATCAATTCAGTATTATAGTTTTCAATCATTATAACTCCCGGACCCCGCATTGATATTCCATCTTTTATTTGCTGGTGAATGGTTTCGTCCTACAAGATGGCGCCGCCGATACTTTCGTTTAAGCCAGGCGTTTTAACAATCAGTACACGATATTTACGCCGAATCTCTATTGTTTGCGGAATACCTGCAGCAACGAAACGCTTGTTGCAGGAGCCATTGCTTTCGACCATTGCAAGCAGTCCCTTACCATTTGCAAAAACTTGCTCAACGCTGTCTTTTAATATTTGTTGATTCATTTATAGTTTCGCTTTTGAAAGGCCGTCTCAAAGATGCTGGTTTCACACAAAGTAACAACGAAAGAAAAGAGACAAATAGTGACCATATATTGCCTTCTTTTTTTCCTCAGTAATTCTTTGAACGTGTTACCTTATTTAAACAGCCTCATATTTCTTTTACTGTTGCACACGTTCAATAAAGAACAAAATGTACACGTGTGCGACGCAACGATACCTGATAGTAGCTATAAAGTCTGGCTCCAAAAAAAACCTTATTTATCATGCTGCTACTAATTAAAGTACAAATCAATTCTTTGAATAATAATCTCGCACAAAAGCCTGCTCCTGATTTTCTGTCATTTTATCTGTCTGCTTTGTTTCAATTTTTACTTTTGAAAAACTGAGATCTGCTTTTAAAATATTCAATAGCTCGGTCTTTGCGTCCGTAGGACCAAACAACAGCACTTCATCATAATCCTTTATAGATGCTGCAATAGAATTATAGTATGCAGCCTCTTGCTGTTGATTCTTTCTTTGCATAAAACTTTCTCCTTTTTGGAGGGTAATTTGCTTTTCTTAATGGGTAGACTCTGAAGTAATAATCTTCGTAATAATCGTGTCTGCATATTCCATCAGGTGAGCATTCGCATGATCCATCCAGATACCTATTTTTTTTCAGTTGCCATAATCGTTTTATTTTATTTGTGAATGAATAAAATTATTTTTTTGAATCAGCAGCTTTCCATATCCACATAAGAATTTCAGGCAGGTGTAAACAATATTTATTTTGGTAAATTTTGTGTTCTGTTAGCTTATCCTGCAAATGTTGTTGTAGGTAAGCGGCTTTGCTACCTAAATGCGGCAAGCGGTCTATTACAGCAATCACTAAATGCAAATAGTTGATATTATTTTGTACCCTTAAGTCAAATGCTGTTGTAATCCTACCGTCTTCTTTATACCCTTTTACAGGAAGATGGCGGTGTTTGTGCGGCAATAAGCAAGCCGATGCACCAGTTACTGATAAGGATGGGTGCAGAGGGTATTCAGAGAAACAGTTACACATCCCTTATCTTCTCCGGATCCTACATTTATAGGACTAATTTAAGCGCCAAAGTTATTATTCTACTATTTTATGGCCGTCTATTTAGAAAGATTTAAAATAACTATTCCAGGTTTTGGTGTTCAAGTTTTGCACTGATTGCTTTTTCCAACGCAGCCGGCAATACACCCGAGGTGTCGTTAATAGCCCTAAACTGCGCCATGCTTGTGTCCCATACAAAAACATCTTTCGGTCCAGCATTTATACTTACGTAATACCGCACCTGATCGTTAAAGAAGAAAGGTTCAAACTCCATCCTGTATGGAACTTCATCCACCAGCAGGTCAAAATATCTTTCATTTTTTTTTGCCGCATTTGTTTGATCTATAAGCGGAGGAACTCCTTTTTTATTTTGCTCTTGATTATTTACCATAATTTTTCATTTAACCATAAGTTGATTATCTACTTTTTCAGGATGAAGTGCACTTAGATCGCTCATTAAAGATTGAAGATTGTCCCTGTCAATACTTCCCCTAAGGGTTACTGAACCAGCAACAACATCAGCCTGCACACTGGGATACTTAGTAATAATAGATTGAACAGATGTTCTCAAAGTCATGTCAGTAGAATTATCTTTAATGATACTATTTTCTACTTTCTTTACTCCATTTATTAGTTTAATGTTTTTTTCTATATCGTCAGCACACTTATCGCCTTCACACATCCCGCTTAAGATAACTTTGCCGTCTTTTACATTGGAATTAACACCTGCATAATTTTTATTGTCCTGCAATAGCTTAGTTACATTGTCCTGTATTTGTTTATCATCTGGCTTGTTATTACAAGATGCCACAACTGATAATATAAGGACCAATGTAAAGAGGGGTATTAATTTAAACATGATTTTAGTATTTGTTTATATTTTTTCTAAAAACATGCCAACAAATATTTTAAATCTTTCAATTTCTGCAATACCAGCGTAAAGGAATGTTCATCTGAATAAATCCTTAGATTTTAAAGTAAAATATGAATAACTAAATGCAGGGAATTGAAGTGCAATTATTAAACAGGCAAATAAGTGAATTATAGATAATTACATTATGTATAGATTGAGGGAGCAGTTCTTTGATAAGTGTAGCAACTAATTTAAAAACAGTTAAAATGAAGAGTAATCAAGAAACAATGTGCATAGATTTTTAGAACAGACCAAAAAAAAATTATTTTTTAAAATACTCATAATTCCTTTTTTAAAGCTTATGTTGGCAAATTTTGGTGCAGATGGGCACTTTCTTACTCACTACGTATGCATGTTTCAATGGTCAATAATATTATGGTACCGTGGAGTTTTTCTTTAAAATTTTTAATTTTTTGATTTGTCTTTCGTTTAAAACACTCCTGCAAACTATGGCATCATCACTTTGCGTTGTCTACACAATTTTAATTTGAAGAATTTATCTTTAAACACAGCATACACAAAACCCAAGCAAGGAACAGAATTGAGCACTTATTTTACACTTTTTCCGTTAGGCTACTCTCTCTTTTGGTATAATTACCGGCTTTACTAAGCTGAGCCTGTAATCCCTTGGTGGCAATCGGATCATGCATGGTAATCAAAGCTGTTGGTGGTTTCTATAGAACAGTTGCATCTTCAACTCCGGTAATTTCGAGTAATGCTTGTTTTACGTTATTAACACAACCCCCGCAACTCATGCCTTATATTTGATAATTATTTTTCATTTTTAAATATTTTAAACTAGTGTTACGTTAAGAATAAAATGACGGTTCGATTTGTGAATGGTCAATATTTCACCATTCACCATTAACTTAACACTAGTAGGTTAACCCTTTAATGGGCATCGGAAAAATAAAATCAACGAACACATTGTGGTGTGCTTTTGAAATATGCTCTTTAAATGACTTCATGCTGCGATGCATTATGGTAGTATATTCCTTTCCCAACATCACTAAAATATTTTCGAGATCCATTAATTCATTTTTGATAACCGCAACTCTTTCCTCATTTTTTACGGGTAAATCCTGATCAAGTTGCATCATATTCTTCTCAAATTCTTTATCAGCGGCTTTGTAAAATGGAGCAAGCAGCGGATCACAGGAATATGTTTTTATGTGAGAAAATTTGATCGCTGATTTTTTTTCTGCTTCATCCAGTTTACTATCACTAAGAGCATCTAGCAGGGAGACATAAACGGGAAATTTGAGCAAAACTTCATTTTCTTTTGTCGAAATATTTTCAATCGGATTCATATTCCATTATTTAATGATTAAGAAATGCGAGAGTTAAAAAGAGCAAATTATTCAACCACGTTGATTACTCTTTATCCGTCCAAGTATTGTATCAAGAGAAGTCTTTAACTTATCAATCGCACTGTCAACAGCAAGCTCATAAGTATTTCCCAATCCGGTAACAACAATTGGCTGTCTGCCTTCAAGACGGCCTTCAAGCAAACATCTCTTGTCTTTTATACCTTCTTTAGTACTGTTTTCATCAGACAGATGAACTTCCAAACGTGTTATATATTCGCTAAACCTGCTTAGCTCTTCTGCTAATAAACTTTCTAACTTGGTTCCGAATGCCTCATGTACGCTTAAATTTTTGTCCGTGTTTAATTGAATGGTCATACTGTTTTTTTAAAGTTTGTCGTTTATAAATTTGATTCTATCCCTGTATTTTCTGCCAGCAGATCCTTTATCTTATTATCGTTGGTAACTTTTTGTTACTTGAATAAAAGGTGCTGCTGTTATAAATTCCTAATTATTTGTTGATAGTCGTGCACCAGCACAACACGATCAGATTCTGAGAAATAAATTACTCAAACTTTACCTTCATTCAGCAATGCTTTCACGCTGAATCAGGGTAGGCCGGAACCGGGGCAATAGAGCATACGTATTTTTAATTGACCTTTATATTTTCATCCACCGTAGCATTAACATTGTTTCATTTTTTATGCCATTTACTTCTCCGGCAGCTTCATTGCCTAAATATTACCGGGCAATTCAGTTATTATTCTTAACATGATTGCTTTATTTTAAAAGCTGGCTCAATGTATACCTTAGACATCAGTTCTTATTCCGAAATTTATTTTTTCAACGCCTCAAATCCCGATACTACATCAAACAGTTCTTCATCAATAGAACTCTGGCGCAGGCGATGATATTTTTTACCCAACTCTTCCAACAGGTCAGTTATATTTTTCTCAGCCCGTTGCATGGCATCCAGGCGACTT
>JBBRFX010000093.1:0-15634 GCA_038241275.1 Chitinophagales bacterium | reverse complement strand
TGCCTGACCCATCCTCTTCTTTTGCCTCCAGCACACAGGCACCTGCTCCATCAGAAAAAATCATACTATCCCTGTCATACATATCCAATACTCTGGACAATGTTTCTGTGCCAATCACCAGGCACTTTTTGGCAATACCTGCTTTAAAATAGGCATCGGCCTGTATTAAACCCTGCACCCAGCCCGGGCATCCAAATAAAATATCGTAAGGAATGCAGTTAGGATTTTTTATCTGCAAAGCATGTTTTACTCTCGATGCCAATGCAGGCAATACATCCGTTTGAATGGTATGTTTTATTACGTTGCCAAAGTTATGCGCCACAATAATCTGGTCGATGGTTTCCGGATCGCAATGGGCATCATCAAGCGCTATTTTTGCAGCAATAGCGGCCATATCAGAAGCCAGCAAATCTTCTGAGGCATATCTTCTTTCGGCAATGCCGGTTATCTGTTCAAATTTATTAACTACTTCCAGCGGATCTGTTTCTATGCGTTTGTGATCTTCTGCATAAAAATTATGTATGGTAAAATCCCTGTTGGTTTTTATAACCGGTGGAATATAACTGCCCGTGCCTGTAATAATGGAGTGTAAGGTTGACATAAAATAATTTCTTATAAAATGAAGCAATTTATAAAGTCATTAAAAATCAAATCCCCATGAATTTAAAGCGGGGTATGATCATCGGAACTTTTGTTTGGTAATCCAGGTAGGCTTTTCCAAACTGTATGACGAGTTTTTTTTCTTCCAGCCAGGCTCCGGCAACCGTATATATAATGATGATGGCTACCGCCAGTCCATTTTTGTATGATGGCCAAAATAATAATAATCCCAGCAAAAAAAGAAAAGTACCGGCATATAAAGGATGCCTCATCCATTGGTGCATTCCATTGCTTTGAAGTTTGCCGGTTTTGCTTTCTTTAAATATGCCGCTTAGCTGTTTAAAATATTTAATAATACATAAAATCATAATAACGGCTCCCACCGAAATAAACAGGTAAGATAAAATGCCGGATATCAGGTTAGTTTTAAAAATCCGGGGACTTTTTACTCCTGCATGAATGAACCATACCCCCAGTAATAAACCTATTGCAAGGATATTATATAGTATCCTGTAAGTACTGGCTGAGAGCTTCAATTGCCTGTAAACAAAAGTTTTTACCCGTGTATTTGCCAAAAAACTGTGAAAAAGACAGTATGCCAGCCACAAAAAAGAAAGTATTAGATGTATTTTAATCATTTTATCAAAGTTAATAATTGATGTTATCTTAAAAACACTACATTTGCACTTTATTAATACAATACAATTAAACAAAATGGACACTAAAAATCAAGGTACAGTTAAGTTTTTTAACTCAGAAAAAGGATTTGGATTTATTAAACATTCAGATTCAGACAAAGAAACTTTCGTACACGTAAGCGGACTTATCAATGACATCAAAGAAGGTGATCAAGTTGAATTCGAACTGCAAAACGGAAAAAAAGGAATGAATGCTGTTAATGTAACAGTTATAGGATAATCTATATCATTTAAAATTTCTGAAGGGTTACTGTGAAAACAGTAACCCTTTTTCATACGGGCTATTTTGTATAAATACTAACAGATCATATAACTGTTCCATCAAAAAAGCCAATAATTTTACTTTTAAAAATAATCAATGAAGAAAATATTACTTTCCCTGACTCTACTTGCTGGTATTACTGTAAATGCACAGAAAATAACACTTGCCAAAGGACAACAAATCACTATTTCTACCAGTACACTACAGGATATTGATATGACTGCTATGGGCATGCAAATGAAAAATAATACAACCACAACCAGTATTTTAGAAGTAAAGGGCGACGACAAAGAAAATTACGCCACTTCCTTTAAAGTAAGTAAGATGAACATTACCATGGATATGATGGGGCAACAGCAAAGTTATGATTCTGATAAGCCGGAAGATAAAGACAGTGAAATGGGAAAAGCTGTTGCAGATAAAATAGGAAAGGAAGTAGCCGTGTTGATTAATAAAAATACCGGTAAAGCTTCTCTTGAAAACAAGACCGAAGTTAGTCCGGAAAAAAAGGCATCTACTAATCCGCTGGATGGTATGATGGATACATTTGGTTCGGCAGAAGAAGATGCCAGTGTAGAAACCATCTTTTTTTTAATCCCGCCAGGAAAAAAAACGGGTGATACCTGGATGGATTCCAGCAGTAATAAAGGAATGAAGGAGGTAAAAACCTATACATTTAAATCTATCGATGCCGGTATTGCCAATATTGGCATGTTTGCTACCATGCAGGGCAGTACTGCAATGGAAACTCAGGGTATGCAGATGGATATAACATTGTCTGCAAAAACGGAAGGCGAAATTTTAGTAAATGCCAAATCATCGCTGGTAAAAAAACGAAGTAGTGTAATGGATCTCACCGGATCTATTGATATAATGGGCCAGTCGGTACCAATCATTTCAAAAGCAATAGTGAACATTGATTATAAATAATTTTTTTGATGCACTCAAAAAAATGCTCCAAAATTTGGGGCATTTTTTATTTATACCCGCTGCATCTTTTTTGTAAGTAACCAATAAAAGCCGGCAGCCGAAGCCATACAAACGCCAGCAATAATCCACCATAGATTATAGAACCCTAACTGGTGCGCCAGTATAGACCCGGTGCTGCTGCCTAATACCTGTGCAGCACTCCATGCCATGGTGTACATGCCTGCATATTGTCCACGGGTGAGTTCATTACTTTTACTGATGTAGTAACTGTTCATAAATGGCATAGAAATCATTTCAGCAAGGGTTAGCATTAGTATCGCCATCAGGGCTATGAGAAATCCATTGGCCAGCGGAATATTCAACATTAAAAATGCCAGGCCCATTAATATGGTGCCCACGGCAATGAATAAAAGATAGGGTTTGCGGCCTTCGAGTTTAAATACAATCAGCATTTCAAACATTGCAATCAGGATGCCATTGATAGCCATTACTACACCTATCCAAAATTCATTTAGGTGCAGATTTTCTTTAAAGAAAATAGGCACGGTAGTAAACAGTTGAAAAAAACAGGATGCAAATAAAATGATAAATCCCAGGAAATATAAAAAACTATGATCTTTAAATGGCGAAGGAATTTTTTTATGACCGGCCACAAAAGGTACATCCGCAGAAGGTTTTTTTTGCTGCTCCAGTGATATACGGGGAAGAATAATTAATAACATAAAGGCTGCAGAAATATTGGTAAATCCATCTACCCAAAACAATAAATGATAATTGATGGAAGCCAGGAAACCTCCCAATGCAATACCAACACCCCACCCCAGGTTAATAGCAAGCCTTACCAGTGAGAAAGACTGAGTCCTGTTTTTTGGAGTGCTGTAATGTGCAATCGCAGTTGCATTTGCCGGCCTGAACGACTCATTAACCATACTTAATACAAATGTGCAGATGCAAATGGATAAATAGCTGTCCATCTGTCCTAAAACAATAAACAGGATTCCTCCAAAAAATAAAGCACCAAACTGAATTTTATAAAAACCAAAAGTATCGCTCAGTTTGCCGCCGATAAAAGCACCTATAAAAGCACCAATACCATAAATAGCTACTACCCACCCACCCTGCTCAATGGTATAACCGAGTTTTTTATTGTAGAGGGTAAGAAATGCCAATACCATGGTACCACTCCGGTTAATGAGCATAACAATACTAAGCAACCATATATTGCGGGTGAGTCCTTTATATGCCTGTTTGTATAAATTGATAGTGGCATTAATCATATCATTCCGGTGCTTTAAGCGATGTAATAATAAAATCGTTTGCCTTAGGTGCCGCATTAAACAAATTTTTTACTAAAGCAGGTGGTATTGCCAGTTTGCGATGCTGCATATCCAGCCATGCTCCATCTACCGTAATGATGGCTGCTAATTTTCCATTGCTTTTAAACAACTCATGACGCATGCTCCACCGGCTGATGTCGGCGCTCATTTTCAACATTTGCAGATTGATATGTATGGTATCTCCAAAAACAATTTCTTTTTTAAATACTGCTTCTTCCCTGAATAAAATGGGACCAATATTATGCTGATGCATCCATGCAGGTGTTAACCCGTTTTCTACCAGGAAGGACATGCGGCTGTAAGCCCCAAAATCGTAGTATTTAGAATGCAATACATGAAAGTTGGGATCAAGATCTGCCCATCTTATTTCTACCTGTTTGATAAATTCGATGCTCATAAAAAAAATTTATAAAAAAAATCCTTCCCGGTTTTGAAGCGAAAAGGATTTTATAAAGTTAATGATAGCTATTAAACATACAATATTTCATAATATTCTTTGGCCATCCTGTTACTGTCAAACTGCCAACGAACATCTCTCATACCATTTTTAACGATCTGTCTCCAGTTATGTGGATTATCATAATACATTGGTAGTATCTGATTTTCCAGGATTTCGTAAAATTTATTCAAATCATATTCATCCTGTTCATGCACAGAGATGGCTGTGTAATCTATTGGTGGTACAACAAAGCCATTATTACCATGATTAATGAATTCACAAATCCATCCATCATTTGTACTAAAGTTTACAGATCCATTCATTGCGGCAGTCATACCACTGGTTCCGCTGGCTTCTCTTGGCACTCTTGGCGTATTTAACCAAACATCAGATGCCTGCTTTAAACGTTTGCTAAGCGTTAATTCATATCCCATACACACTGCTATATTATTATATTCCTTGCTTAAGTTTACCAGCATATTAAAATCGCTGATAGCCGGATAATCTACAGGGTATGGTTTGCCAGCCCATATAATCTGCACAGGATATTTAGTGTTGGCCATCAAAGCCCTGAACCTGTCTACATCCCTTGTTAGTAAATCTGCTCTTTTATATCCTGCAAACCTGCGTGCCCAAACGATTGTAAATACATCAGGATTTAATAATTTACCGGTTTGATCTGCCACCAAATCAAATGCCCGCTTCTTTAAAAATCTTTTACGATCTACAAAAGCATCCGTTTCTCCATCATCAATAAAACGATATAATTGTTTATCGGCCCAGTAGTGCCAGTTTTGTGCATTTGTAATGGCCGTAATAGGACAAATTCCTTCATACTTTTCCCACATCTTACGGCTCACTTCACCATGTAACTGGCTCACTCCATTTGCCAATCTTGCAAATCGCAATGCAGTGAGAGAATGATCAAACTGATCGCCGGTAATACCGGTAAGTTTTCTAACTTCTTCTAAAGATAAACCGCAGAAATAGCTCATTCTTTCACAGAGGTGGATATCATGCTTTTCATTACCGGCTTCTTCAGGTGTATGAGTAGTAAACACAAGCTTTTCTTTTACGGCTTCTTTACTTCCCAATTTATTATACAAATAAAACGCTGCGCTTATAGCGTGCGCCTCATTTAAATGATAACGGTCGGGATTAAAATTTAACTCATCCATTAATTTAGCCCCTCCCACTCCCAGTAAAATAAACTGGGCTACTTTGGTAGCTACGTTGGCATCATATAATTTATGGCTGATGGTTTGCGAAACATAATCATTCTCCGGCAGGTCTGTACTCAACAAAAACAACGGAGCAGTTTTAAATGTTTCCGGATTCAGGTACATTGCTTTAACCCATACCGGGTGCTCATGAATTTGTATCTGGAATTTAATTCCGGTGTCTTCAAGGAAATTATATATTTTTTCGTTCCACTGCACCTGCAGGGTTTGATCCTGGTTGCGTGCCTGGTCATAATATCCATACTTCCATAATATTCCTATGCCTACAAGGTTTTGACGTAATTCATAAGCACTTCTCAAATGTGAGCCACTAAGATAACCAAGGCCACCACTATATATTTTAAGTGGTTGATGAACTGCAAATTCCATAGAAAAATAAGAAACTTTCTTGCTGTAAGCGGGATCTACTTCATAAGGAACCTGGAACTGTTTAAAATCCATTGTATAATTTTTTAATTTGGGTGCAAATATAAATTGAATTAATCACATCTGTGTAATTGTTACACATTAAAAGAACAACTCTTTATATCGCTTTTTATAAATTTTTTGCGAAAGTATGACAATTTATTTTTAGGTTTGTCTAAACCTATTTTTCAGATTTATGAACTTCTCTATCAGTGAAGAAAATTATATTAAAAGCATTTACCATTTGCAGGTATTGCACGAAAGGGTAAATGCCAGTATGCTGGCGGGAATGGTAAACACAAAAGCCGCTTCTGTAACGGATATGCTTAAAAAATTACATAAAAAGAAGCTGGTACATTATGAACCTTATAAAAGCTTTATACTTACAGACGAAGGAAACAAAATAGCATTAAACATAGTACGTAAACACCGGTTATGGGAATACTTTTTGGTAAATAAACTGGGATTTCAATGGGACCAGGTGCATGATATTGCCGAAGAACTGGAACATATTAACAGTATAGAATTAATCAGCAGGCTGGATGAATTTCTGCAATACCCCGAATTTGATCCTCATGGAGACCCGATTCCCAACAGCAAGGGTAAGATGATTGCCTTAAAACGTATCAATCTTACAGAAATACCTTTAAAGAAAATGGCCGTGGTGAGTTATATAAAAGATCAGAGCGTTGCCATGCTCGATCTTTTAAAACACTTTCAAATTAGTATAGGTACTAAAATAAAAATATCAAAGCGGTTTGAATTTGATGGTAGTGTAGAAATTAAAATTGACAAACTTCCTGATGCCATTTTAAGCAACCAGGTAGCTAAAAATATTTATTGTGTAATATGATCAAGCAAATTAATAAATCTGATTCTTCTCTTAGTGAAGTTCATGGAACGGTGGATACCTCATTAAAACCAAAAGGATGGCGCCGCCTCTTTTCATTCCTGGGCCCTGCTTACCTGGTAAGTGTAGGTTATATGGATCCCGGAAACTGGGCTACAGATTTGGCTGGTGGCAGCAAGTTTGGGTATACACTTATCTGGGTTTTATTAATGAGTAACCTGATGGCATTGTTGCTGCAGGGACTTTCTGCGAGGTTAGGTATTGTGAGGGGCAGAGATCTTGCACAGGCCAACAGGGAGACTTATCCCCGCGGCATAAACTTTATTTTATACCTGCTGGCAGAAGTGGCCATAGCAGCAACAGATCTTGCAGAAGTATTGGGGATGGCGATTGGTATACAATTACTCACCGGCTTGCCACTGATATGGGGTGTGAGTATTACTGTACTGGATACATTTTTACTGCTCTACCTGCAAAAATTAGGCATCAGAAAAATGGAAGCGTTTATTATCTCACTGGTAGCCGTAATCGCACTTTCCTTTTTAATGGAGATCATTTGGGCCAGGCCCGTATTAGCAGAAGTAGCCAGTGGCTTTATTCCAACTATGCTAACCGATGAAGCCTTGTATATTGGTATTGGTATTATTGGCGCAACAGTTATGCCTCATAATTTATACCTGCACTCTGCATTGGTGCAAACAAGAAAAATTGAAAAAACGGATGCAGGTATTAAACAGGCTTTAAAGTATAACCGGATAGATACAACCATTGCATTAAACATTGCTTTTTTGGTAAATGCTGCCATCCTGATATTGGCAGCATCCGTATTCTTTAAAACAGGCAATTCACATGTGGCAGAAATTAAAGAAGCACACAGGCTATTGCCGGGCTTCCTGGGCAATACTGCTCCCATACTGTTTGCGCTGGCATTAATTGCTGCCGGGCAAAGCAGCACCGTTACAGGAACTTTGGCAGGGCAGATAATAATGGAAGGTTATTTAAGTCTTCGCCTGAATCCTATTGTACGAAGGCTTATAACCAGGATGGTGGCCATTATTCCTGCATTGATTGTAATTGGTATTTATGGAGAAAGCCGTGTAGATGCACTGCTTATTACGAGCCAGGTAATTTTGAGTTTGCAACTAGGCTATGCCGTTATACCACTCATTCAGTTTGTGAGTGACAAAAAAACCATGGGCAAATTTGTTATTAAGCCTGTTACAAAAATTGCTGCATGGCTTGTTGCAACTGTGCTGGTATTCCTGAATCTTAAAATGCTGTTTAATGAAATATTACCCGTTTTTGAAGCAGATTTACTTTGGCCAAAAATTGCCATCACAGTCAGCGTTTTATTTTTTGGCAGTATATTATTATATATCATCTTACACCCATTTATAAAAAAATCGCTTGTGCCAAAATCTATCCTTATGCACCACGAGAGTACCAGCATTGGTAACATTCAAAAGCCCAGCTTTAATAAAATTGCCATTGCACTCGATTTTAGTGCAGATGATGCTAAAATAATTTCCTACGCTATTGGCCAGGGCAATAACAACACTGCATATCTTTTATTACATATTGTAGAAAGTGCAGGGGCTAAATTACTGGGTGAACTGACGGATGATTATGAAACAAGAAAAGATATAGAAATGCTGCAGAATTATACAGAGCAACTAAAGGGACAGGGATATAATGCAGCCGGAGAAATTGGTTATAGAAACAGGGTAAAAGAAATTGTTAGAATTGTAAATGCCAATAATGTTGATTTGCTTGTAATTGGCACACATGGTCATACCGGTTTAAAAGATTTTATTTTTGGTACCACTGTGAATGCAGTGAGGCATGAATTAAAAATACCGGTGTTGATTGTTAATTTGTGATGGCACTCACTTTTTTGAAAATATATTGATCCCATTTGATCTGCATATCTTTCAACTGGCCGTTATTGGTTTGACCATCATATTCATCCTGCATTTTATTCATTACATCGCAGCTTTCTTTATAAAACCTGGGAAGCAATACATTATAATTACTGTTGGTAATAGAAGCCGATTTTAATTTTTCCATAAAAATACTGGCTGCAATAAAGCTGATGTTGAAATGATTTTGTTCATGCGTTAAAATATATCCGGTATTTTTTCCGGATTTAACCCACGAATTGTTTTTATTAAAATAACAGTATACCCCAATATTTAATTGCCCTGTTGATCCTGTATTTTTAATATCTGCTTTATAACCAAACCCGGAGGCTGTAATGGCAGCAGCCCGGGAAGACTCAACCGGTTTACCCTTAAAGTCATTCCAGGCGAGCGGTTTTTTTGTACTAAAATAAATTATATCTGATGCTGTCATGTTAGTCTGTTCCGTCCAATAAACATTGATACTTAGCTGAGCATTTACCAACTGGGAAATAAAAAATGTAATGATGAAAAATAAGTACCTCATAAATAAACCAGGATTAAATATTCAAAGCAACGATCATTTTTATTAAATAAATATTAAGGTAGTACTAATTGGAAATACATTAACACCCAATGAATGGAAATCTATTATTTCCCTAACCATTTGTTTGCTTTTTTAACAATCCTGTCAGTATCCAGTTTTTCCATACAATCAAAATGAACCATAGGGCATTGGCGGGTTCCATCAAAACTGCAGGGCTGGCATCCCGGGTTGAAATAAATATTTTCATATACCGGTTCCTGTTGCAGATCCATAAATATTTTGCCATAATAAGGCCCCACATCCAACGCAGGAGAAGTAGCTCCCCACAGTGCCAATAGCGGTTTTTTAAAAGCACAGGAAATGTATTGCAAAGCCGTGTCGGGAGCAATCACCAGCTTCGATTGCCGGATAATATCTGCAGTTTCGTTCAAATTAAATTTTCCACACGCATTGTATACTTTTATATTATCTACAGCAGCTATCTGCTCCCCTTCCATTGCAGCTTCTGATCCTCCTAACAAAATAATGGGATATTCAATTTTTCTGCATAGCTCTTTTAATTTATGAACCGGTAATTTTTTAGTAAAGCTTGAAGCTCCAATTGCCAGCACTATAAATCCAAAAAGGTGCGAGTGAGGAAGATCGGATTCTGATACAATATCCTTTGCCGGTATAAAATAATCCAGCCCAAGCCCATCGTCTTTTACAGCAAGTGCGGCCACAGTGTTTATACATCTTTGAGTATAATGAATGCCTGGCATGATGTTTATATTAAACCGGGTAAGGAGAAACTTTTCTACAGTTAATTTCCTAAGAGTGTATGATTTTGTTTGTAGCTTTTTTTTTATTTTAAAACTCCGCAAACTTTTGTCTAAATCAATTACATAATCGTATGCTTCATTTGCCAGCGTATCGGTCATTGACTGCAAATCATTATCCAGGTAAAAAAACCGGTTGACATACGGGTTTTCCAAATTATGTTTCAAAAAGGATTGGCTAGTTAAAAAATGAAGTTCAGCTTCGGGTAATTGTTTTTTTATACAACGAAGAACAGGGCTGGACAATACTATATTTCTGATAGAAGAAAATTGTATAACCAGGATTTTAGACAACACAATGGTTTTTAATTTTCTATGTAGTTCAGGTCTTTGCCAAAAGTTTCTTCGCTAAACCATGCAGCAATAATACTAATTACCATAATAATGATTCCTGTAATGAGCCCGGCGGTTATATAATTTGTAAAATTCTGTAACCAGTTAAACAAAAGTAAAATCAGAGGCAAAGCACCTCTTACCATATTGGGAACAGTAGTGGCGGCAGTAGCTCTTAAATTGGTTCCAAACTGTTCTGCAGCCATGGTAACAAAAATGGCCCAGAAACCTGTGCCAAAGCCCAACGCTGCACAAATAGCATACATGCCTGCAGCGCTGCCTCCATCCTGCGAAAAATAAAAAGCAATAGCTATAATAGTAAGAGCATAAAAAATAAATAATGCTTTTTTCCTGCTTCGCAACCAATGACTCACAAATCCTATTAATACATCACCAATAGAAATAGCGATGTATGCATACATGATGGCCTTACCTGGAATTATTTTTTCTGTTATGCCAAATGCCTCTGCAAAGTTGTTGGAGAATGCCACTAATATTCCTATTACGTACCAGGTGGGCAATCCTATGAGTATGGCCAGTATATATTTTCTGAATCTTTTTGCATTATTAAAGAACATTAAAAAATCACCTTTTGCAACCGATGACATTTCTTTAACCTGGTTAAACATGCCACTCTCTACTACGGATATACGCAGTATGAGCAGGCAGAAGCCAAGGCCACCACCAATGAAATAGCAGGTACGCCAATGAAAATTTTGGGAAATAAAAAATGCTGCAACGGCGCCGGTAAGTCCTATGCCTGCAACAAACGAAGTACTAAGGCCTCTTTTTTCTTTGGAAGCTATCTCGCTTACCAATGTAATGCCAGCGCCTAATTCGCCGGCCAGCCCAATGCCTGCAATAAACCGAACCAAAGCATATTGGCCGGTAGTTTCTACAAAACCATTTACAATATTGGCTACACTATACAAAACAATGGAGCCAAAAAGCACACTTAGCCTTCCTTTTTTATCGCCCATAATGCCCCATACAATACCGCCCAATAATAAACCCAGCATTTGAATACTAATAATAAACTCACCGTCTTCTTTGATCAATTCATCAGATAAACCCAAATCCCTTAAACTTTCTACTCTAACAATATTAAAAAGCAACAGGTCATAGATATCTACAAAATATCCCAATGCAGCCACCAGCACTGCAATGTTAAAAATAGAATTAGATTTGGTATGCATGGGTTAATTATGATTTGCCTTCTGCCGGCTTCTTCTTAGAGAAAAATAATTTGTAGATTACCGGTGCTGTAGTAATAAATACGATTCCAAGCACAATCACTTCCAGATGTTCTTTTAAATCGAAATTAAATTTATCCAAAATTATTCTATAGAGGTAGTGCCCGGCAAAAAGCATGGTAACGGCCCATGATATACAACCCACAATATTATAATATGCAAATTTCTTTTTATCCATTTGAACAATACCAGCCACTATCGGAGCAAAGGTTCTGATGATAGGCAGGAACCTGGCAATAACAATTGTACTGGCACCATTTTTTTCATAAAATTCATGCGCCTGTTCCAGGTATCTTTTCTTAAAGAAAAAACTATCTTTTTTCTTGTATAATGCGGGGCCCCCTTTTTGCCCAAACCAATATCCGGTTGTATTTCCCAACACTCCTGCTACTATAACAAGCGCTGTTAATATAAACAGGTGCATCAGGTCGCTATTGATATCTATACCAAATCCTTTTGTAATGAGTTCATTGCTGTATATACCTGCAACAAATAATAATGAATCGCCGGGAAGAAAAAAACCAGCAAACAAACCTGTCTCAGCAAACACTATAAACAGAAAAAGCCAAAGGCCTCCATTTACAATATAAAACTCAGGGTTTAGTAAGTCTTTAAAAGTAATTTCTAATAATTCCATGTGCAAATAAACAATTAATCTTTCAATCAAAAATAAATAGCATACAATCGGTTAAAGAAATTATTTTCTTACAGTTAATTATCAACACATTTTAATATGAAGGATGAAAGTTCTGCATTTTAAAACTGAAAAAGTATTAATGGTCATGGTTTTATTGATTTAATGCTTATTTTTCCAAATTATTATATTTTAAAACTAACCAACTATATGAGTTTATTTGTAAGAAAACCTATGGCGTCTTTAATGATGGAAGCCCAGGAAACTGGTAGTCACACTTTAAAGCGTACACTTGGAGCCTGGGGATTAATTGCTTTGGGAATTGGTGCTATTATTGGAGCAGGTTTATTTTCTATTACAGGTATGGCCGCAGCTAATCATGCCGGGCCTGCCATTACTATATCATTTGTTGTAGCAGCATTGGGTTGTTTGTTTGCAGGATTGTGTTATGCCGAATTTGCATCTATGATACCGGTTGCAGGTAGTGCATACACTTATTCATATGCAACCATGGGCGAATTTATTGCCTGGATCATTGGTTGGGATCTTGTTTTAGAATATGCAGTAGGTGCAGCAACAGTAGGAATCAGTTGGAGCAGGTACCTGGTAAAATTCCTTGAAGGATTTGATATTTTCTTACCGCATTCCCTTACCGTAGGGCCATGGGATGGCGGAATCATAAACGTACCGGCTGTTTTTATCATTGTTTTAATGAGCTTATTGCTAATGAAAGGCACTAAAGAAAGTGCTAATGTAAATGCGGTAATTGTAGGTTTAAAAATTGCGGTGGTTTTTGTATTTATTTTTCTTGGATGGAAATATATTAATAATGACAACTACACTCCTTACATTCCGGATAACACCGGCACGTTTGGAGAATTTGGGTTTAGTGGAATAATAAGAGCAGCAGCCATTGTGTTTTTTGCCTACATTGGTTTTGATGCGGTAAGCACTGCAGCTCAGGAAGCAAAAAATCCCAAGCGGGATATGCCATGGGGAATATTGGGTTCATTGGCTATTTGCACAGTGTTGTATATCTTATTTGCACATGTAATGACAGGTGTAACTAGTTATACAACTTTTGCCGGAAAAGATGGAATAGCCCCGGTAGCAATAGCAATAGATCATATGGGAACTGCAGATGCCAGTGGAGCTATTCAGCCAGACTACCCATGGTTAAACCGTGCAATCGTTCTTGCTATACTCGCAGGTTATGCTTCAGTAATTTTAGTAATGCTGATGGGCCAGTCAAGGGTTTTCTTTAGTATGAGTAAGGATGGTTTAATACCAAAAATATTTTCTACCGTTAATCCAAAAACACAGACTCCGGCAAAAAGTAATTTATTATTCATGCTTTTTGTAAGTTTATTTGCTGCTTTTGTACCTGCAAGGGTTGTAGGAGAAATGACCAGCATTGGAACTTTGTTTGCCTTTATATTAGTATGTGTAGGTGTATGGGTTATGAGGGTAAAAATGCCTGAATTAAAAAGAGAATTTAAAACACCTTTAGTTCCTTTGGTACCTATTCTTGGTATTGTCGTTTGCCTGTTTATGATGGTATTTCTACCAATGGATACCTGGATCCGTTTAATAGTATGGATGCTAATAGGTATGGATATATATCTCGTATATGGCGCAAAACACAGTTTGTTGGGCAATGGTACCGATAACAGAAAAGGAATGAAGATTGCAAGGTTAACAGGTTTAATATTATGTGTGTTACTTATTATTACCGGTTTACTTCATCAATATACAGTGGGCTTTGATACAGATAGAACTTTGATGTACATCTCACTCATTTTTGCGGCAGTACACTTCTTTATTTTTGGCAGAAAAATGGGAAGAACTGAACCTACCAGCTAAATAAATAAAAAACTATTACATTAAAACGCCCCTGCAAAACAGGGGCGTTTTTTATAAAAACAAATTAATGAAAGAACGATTTTTAAAAGGGAAGATCATCATCAATTGAAGAAACCTGCGGAGCAGACTCTGTTCTTACAACAGGGTTGGCAGGTGCACCGGTATTATAGCTGGATCCTGCATTGGTAACATTTCCCTGTTGAGCACCCTGGCCATCTCCACCACCCAATAACTGAATGTTTTGTACCCTCATTCTAAGGGTTGCTGCTACCTGGCCTTCTTTGTTGGTGTATCCGTCAGCTTCCGGTGTACCTTCGGCATAAACCATCTTACCTTTTGTAAGATACTGCGCAACTGCTGTACGATCTGACCAATAAGCACATTCTACCCAAGTAGTTCGTTCTTTCTGAATTCCCTGAGCATCTTTGTAGCGCTCAGTGTGAGCCACGCTGAAGTTGATAACATTTTTGCCATTCACTTCTTTTACGATGCAATCTTTGCCAAGATTGCCTACGATTTGTAATTTAATCATAACTGTGTGTTTTGCCCCATCCCGCTTTTTTAAAAACAAAAAGCAGAGACAGGATTGTTTATTAATCGATGTATCTGGTTTTGCTAAAGTTATAGATTTTACAAAATTTAGTTCATTTTCTTTTTTAGGGTACTTACCTGGTCCTGCAGGTTATTTACAAGGTTGGCAAGGCTGTTTACATCCCAGCGTTGCTGGGTAGTTACTTTGCCTATCACCACCTGCGCCTGCCATAACTCTATGATATCTTCTGTATTTACCTGGTAAGGCTGATAAGTAGGGTTATCACTAACCAGGGATACTTTATTTTTTGTTTTATTATTTTTTACAATACGCTTATAAACGATCCCCTCATTGCGGCTAATAACAATATAAGCCAAATTGCTTTTTACATCATCCATACCATCTACCTTTTCGCCCACAATAATACTTCCGCTGGGTGTAGGCAACATACTATCCCCAATGATTTCAAAAGCACGGTAATTACCTCCGCTGAGCATGGGCAAGGTAAATGTATTAAGCTCATCTATAAACTCACTGTCTGCATAACCTGCCAGGTATCCTGCGGCTGCCTTTACCGGTACAAAATGAATGATATTTCTATCAGCGCTCATCATTTTTTGCTGACGACGCTTCATTAAATAACTGGCCGATTGATTGCTCAGGTCTTTTAATAAAAGCTCATCGAGACTCAGTTTAAAAACATCTGCCACTATTTCCAATACTTCTAAACGGGGATCTGCACGCTCCTCTTCATAAGCACCGAGCAATGACCGTTTGATATTGAGTTTTCCGGCAAATTCTTCCTGCGTCCATCCCCGTAGTTTACGGAGGTATTTCAAATTTAAACCTGCAATAGACATGATTAAACTAATTTGATTAGTACAAATATACTAATAATTTTAGTTATTCAAAATTTATTTTTGTATGGCCACGAACGGCACTAATTAACACGAATAAAAATAAAATAGTGCAACACTTAATTCAGCAATAATAC
>JBBRFX010000092.1:0-15645 GCA_038241275.1 Chitinophagales bacterium | reverse complement strand
TCCTGAAAAATTTTTGTTTGTGAATAGATCTGGTTGCCGGTAATTAATTTTTGATATGACTTTTCCATAATTTTTAATTTTTTATAAATGTGTAGTACAATGTTTTGTTTTTTGGGTTAGTGTTAGAAAACCCATTAAGTGTTTAACTATTTTTTTAATCCTGATAACCCGGTCTTTTTTACGGTCATCCGGGGGATCAAACTATATGGGTTAATTCTCCATATAGTTAATTGTTTTCGGTTTCCATTATAAGGGGTTGTTTAAAAACGGGTTCTTTCTCAGAATGCACATGAACGGCATCCTCCATTTGGTATGCCTTTTTAAAATTTAAAAGCGTTACTTCTATGTTTTTATCTTTTGATCCGAAGTTTAAAAAGTCACGAATCAGTTCCAATACATCAAAATCAATGTAAACGGTATTGGCTGCATTAATAATTACTTTGCTGTTTGCCGGCAAATGAGCCAAAGTTTGTTTGATAGCAGCTTTGTTTAGGAAAGATACTTCCTGTGCAAGGTCAATATGTATTGTTTCTCCGGCATGGTGTTTTTCTTTTTTAAAGAAGTAAGCCAGTTTCATGTTTCCTCTAAGTATGAATATGACACTTACAACCAAACCAATCCCTACTCCTTTTAATAAATCCGTTAATACTACTGCTGTAACAGTTACAATAAATGGGATAAATTGGTGTTTGCCCGTATGCCACATATGGGCAAACACTTTGGGACTTGCCAGTCTTAAACCAATCATAATTAAAATGGCTGCAAGGCAGGCCATGGGGATCTTGTTAAGTAAACCTGGTATTACTACTACAGCCAATAACAGGAAAAGACCGTGAGCTATTGCCGACAATTTTGTTTTTGCCCCGGAATTTACATTGGCCGATGTTCTAACAATTACTGAAGTCATGGGCAGGCCGCCAATTAACCCGGATAACATATTACCGATACCCTGCGCTTTTAATTCTGTATTGGCGCTCGAAAACCTTTTGAGCGGATCCATCTTATCTCCAGCTTCCAGGCACAAAAGGGTTTCGATACTTGCCACAATTGCAATTGTAATGCCCACTATCCAAACTTTTGTGTTGGTGAAACCGGAAAAATCGGGGGTTGTAAATTGCCCGATAAATTCACTAAAAGAAGATGCTGTGGGTAGGGTTACCAAATGATCCTGTGTGATGGCCAGTAATGATCCGGTTGATTTAAATAATTCATTAATAAGGATACCAACAATTACAACAATTAAAGCCCCCGGAATTGCTTTTATCTTTTTAAGAAAGGCAATTTTATTAAAAGCTATCAGTATAGCTAATGATACAAGTGTAATGATAATGGCACCAAGGTGTGCATAATTAATAGAGTTGATTATTTCTGTAAAAAAACCTGTTTCAGATCCTTTTTCAAGAGCAAACCAATCACCTTCATGTGCCTTATCATAACCAATGGCATGCGGTATTTCTTTTTTAATAATAATAATACCGATGGCTACTAACATACCTTCAATAACGCTGGTGGGGAAAAAGGATGAAATGGTGCCGGCCTTAATTAAACCAAGTGTTAATTGAATGATACCTGCTATAACTACCGCTACCAAAAATGTTTCATATCCCAGGTCTGTAATAGCTACCAGTATAATAGCAATGAGGCCGGCTGCAGGGCCGGAAACACTTACATTTGAACCACTCAAATATCCTACAATCAAGCCCCCAATTACTCCACTAATTATGCCGGCAAAAGGGGGTGCACCACTGGCTATGGCAATGCCCAAACAAAGTGGCAATGCAACTAAAAAAACCACCATTCCTGAAAGTAAATCAGCCTTTAAATATTTTGTTGTAAGTTTCATTTTATATTTTTCTTTTTAATCTTTAGATAATTGCAGAACTGCCTGTAGTTAAATTTTAAAGAATACAACAACCCATCATAAAACTCCGCCAAAAATTCCTTTATATTTTTTCAAACATTTCTTAATGCAATTCTATCGTTTGCACATAATGCTAACCTGCTCTTTTTATCTTTTAAATTATCAACCTGAACTTTAGATAGAAATGCTTTGATTCTTCAAATGAGTTTAATACTATAAATCGTTGTATTTGTATACCGATGCTTAAATACGCCTCCTCAAAGGCAGTTTAGTTGATGTGAGGATTATTTATAAACTTTAATTCCGCCTTCCTGGTTCACATACCGGTTATTGCATATGTTTTTAACAGTATTCTTTAGAGTGCTATATTGCCTGGATGATTCATGTTTTAGGATGTAATCATATTTGACAACGCCTCTAATATAAAATAAAAGGGAGGGGTATAAATAAACCTCTGGAAACAGGGAGAAATTTAAATTAATGCAGCATTTGGTGGAGGAACCAGTAGTTCGCCATGATAGGCAAT
Organism: Chitinophagales bacterium; assembly: GCA_038241275.1. Classification (GTDB taxonomy): domain Bacteria; phylum Bacteroidota; class Bacteroidia; order Chitinophagales; family Chitinophagaceae; genus Ferruginibacter. The sequence goes on along the minus strand of JBBRFX010000092.1, from coordinate 13,258 downwards.
GTAGGTACCCGAATTTTTACTTTTATGAAAAGTAACTAATTCAGCAAAGAAGTAATGTGTAGAAGGATGATCATGCAGGTACTCTTCTGAAAAGGAAATACCGGCGCCGGGTGTTTTTTCTTCTGTGTTATTGCCGAGAGGATTTGAATTATCCTTTTCGGTACTGCTTATAGGAGCCTGGCTATTTTCCATTTTAGCCAGCTTGGCCATTTCCTGCTTAAAGGAACTTACAAAAGGGGTACTTATAGTAAGCCAAACTAAAGCCAGTATCATAAATACGGCAGATGCTTTTTGAGATATACTATATGTCTTTCTGTTTTTTTTCACGGAGAATGATGCAAATATATGTTTTTAGGATTTCTATCCCAATAGCTGACAGTTATATTACAATAGTTTAATAGAATTAAGACAATGATAATATTTTACTGATTGTAATTTATAACAGGTTGTATTTGATGTTGTTTAAAAAGGCCGCTATGAACCAATGTTTTAATTAAGTGTAAAACGTTTTTCTGCCTGTGTCTATACTGATTTGTTGAAATATTTAAAACCCTTTTCATAATAAAAATAAAAGAGGCAAATGCTGCTAACCTTTACACATGTTTAATACTTAAAGATTTGTGTGTTAACAATAATTTAAGGTTATCATTAAACAAAAAGCAAAAAACTACCACTTTGGGGTATTGTTCGGATTAAAAAACAATCTTCTATTTGTATTCTTGAAAACTAATCATAGAAATGCATAATAAAGGCCCGTTTGTCGTATCCCGGTTTAACCGGCTCTGAAAACCAAAAATATATTTCTCATGCTTGAACACTTCCCCCGTTCCGAATTTCCGGAATGGGTTTTTTTTTGCAAAAATGTGAAAACTAAAAAAGTTATCAAAATAAATACTAAATATATTAGTTTAATTAAAATTATGCCTTACATTTGTTTCCGATTAATTTTACAACGCAAATTCAGATACATCAACTAAACTTAAAAACATGAGCAACGCAGAAAAATTAAAGGCCCTTAAATTGACGATGGACAAAATTGATAAAGATTTTGGAAAAGGATCGGTAATGATGATGAGCGATAAGGGGGTTACAGAACAGGAAGTTATATCTACAGGATCAATAGGGCTGGATGTGGCTTTGGGCATTGGAGGCTTACCTAAAGGAAGGGTGGTAGAAATCTATGGTCCGGAATCCTCCGGTAAAACTACATTGGCCATTCATATTATTGCCGAGGCGCAGAAAAAAGGGGGAATGTGTGCATTTATTGATGCAGAACATGCTTTTGATAGCATCTATGCTCAAAAATTAGGGGTGGATATTGATAATCTTTTGATTTCTCAACCAGATTATGGAGAACAAGCTTTAGAAATTGCAGACAGGCTGATACTTTCAGGTGCTTTGGATGTGGTGGTGATTGACTCTGTGGCAGCTTTGGTACCCAAAAGTGAACTGGAAGGCGAAATGGGCGATAGCAAAATGGGCCTTCAGGCCAGGTTAATGAGCCAGGCGCTTAGGAAACTAACTGCTACTATTTCTAAAACTAATAGTTGCTGTATTTTCATCAACCAGTTGAGAGAAAAAATTGGTGTTATGTTTGGAAACCCCGAAACAACAACCGGTGGTAATGCATTAAAATTTTATTCATCTGTAAGATTAGACATTCGCAGGCTGGCACAAATTAAAGATGGGGATGAAGTAGTAGGTAACCATATTAAAGTAAAAGTGGTAAAGAACAAAGTAGCACCACCTTTTCGCCAGGCAGAGTTTGACATAATTTATGGAGAAGGGATTTCTAAACTGGGTGAGATTATAGATATGGGTGTAGAACTGGGCATTGTGCAAAAGAGTGGAAGTTGGTTTAGTTACAATAACGATAAACTGGGGCAGGGCCGGGAAGGTGTAAAAAAATTGCTACAGGACAATCCGGAATTGGCCAACGAAATTGAAACCAAAATAAGAGAAAAGATCAAAGAAAATATGGGTTAATCTTTTAACCGGTATTCATATAATTTTTAGTTGGGTTATTAAGTATTAAACCGTCTTTTTCTAAAGACGGTTTTTTGTTTAAGTTCACCGAACTTTGAATTAATAAAACAGGATTTATTGAAACCGAATACTAAGGCTCACCTTGCGCTACTGGGAACAAATGTTTTTTTTGCTATAAACTTTACAGCTATTAAGTATATCATTAACGGTGGGTTTGCACAACCATTTGCCATTAATATTATACGGGTGGCGGTAACTGCCATTTTGCTTTGGGTACTATTTATTTTTAAGCCGGTAAAATCACTTATAAAAAGAAAAGATTTCGGAAGACTTATATTATGTGCATTAACCGGAGTTGCAATCAATCAGTTGCTATTTGTAAAAGGGTTATCCCTTACTTATTCTATCCATGCGGCACTACTTATGCTTACCACTCCTATTTTGATAACGATCCTGGCCGTATTAATATTAAAAGAGCGGCTAAATAATATAAAGATCATAGGATTGGTTTTAGGTATTACCGGGGCAGCTATACTGGTTACGGCCAAAGAAAAATCAGGGAATGCCAGTAATGTAATTTTGGGCGATATGCTGATAATATTGAATGCCATTGCATATACCATTTTTTTTATTTTGGTAAAGCCACTCATGAAAACCTATGATCCTGTGGTGATTATCCGTGTTATATTTACCATTGGTTTTTTTATGATGTTGCCTTTTTGCTGGCAGGAGTTTAAAGAAGTTTCATGGTCGTCATTTTCTCCACAAGCCTGGATCAGCCTTGGGTTGGTGGTATTTGCCGGAACATTTTTGGCATACTTGTTTAATGTATATGGCATTAAAGTACTGGGTGCATCTATGGCTGGTACCTATATCTATTCGCAGCCTTTTTTTGCAGCAGCAATAGCAATTGTGTTTTTAGGAGAAGGGTTGACACTTACTAAAATAATTGCAGCCACTTGTATTTTCATGGGTGTTTATTTAACCAATAAAACAAAAAGAAATGCGTGAATATATCCAGGCTGTGAGCCAGGAACATTACCAGGCAGCAGCCTTTTTATTTAAAGAATATGCAGAATGGCTCAACATCAATCTCAGCTTTCAACATTTTGATGAAGAACTGCAGCAATTACAAAACATGTATACCTTACCTCATGGTGGTATTATTTTATGCAGGGATAAACATATTTTTATTGGTTGTGTTGGTATCAGAAAAATTACGGAAGAAATTGCAGAGCTTAAAAGAATGTATGTGCTGCCTGCTTACCAGGGTAAAGGTATTGGCAATGAGATTTTAAATCAGGCACTTTTGCTTGCAAAAAAATGTGGTTACAACACAGTAAGACTTGATACACTAAAAACAATGTTGCCGGCAATGAATTTGTACAGTAAAAATGGATTTAAAGAGATTAACGCTTATTATCATAATCCTATAGATACAGTTGTGTATTTTGAAAAACACTTACAAGACTAAGAAAGTTTGGGGTATTGAAAAAACAAATACTTTTTATCTCCTTTAGCAAAAGCACTCCAGTTATCAGAAAGTAATGCTACTCCAAATATAGAACAGGTAGGCATATTATCTATTTTCACATCAAGCCCAAGGCTGTTTACAAAATTGGTAATGCCGGGATTGTGAGAAAATATTGCAGCACTTTCGTATTTATCATCAATAGCATTCACTACGTTATAAAAAATTTCTACAGTAGCATGGTATAAGTCATCCAATACAATAATGCTTTCTTCCGGCTGTTTAAATTCTTTACAAAATTCTTTACATGTTTTTAATGCACGTTTGGCCGGGCTGCTTATAAAAGCATCTATGCTGATATTGTCATTCAATAATCGTTGAGCCATCATGGGTGCATCTTTTTTGCCACGGTCATTCAGCGGCCTTTCAAAATCAGGAAGACTAAAATCTCCCCAGCTACTTTTTGCATGACGGATAATATAAAGCGATTTCATATGCTTGAAAATTATTGAAATAAAATTGATATTAAGGCTCATGTAAATGTATGCTGCTTTATAGTCATATACAATTCAATCATTGAAAATTTTGCCTGCTTTAACCATCAGTCAAATAACAAAGGCGGAAGATTTTATTTTCGCTATTTTGTATCCTTAATTTCAAAACATTTTATATATGAAGTTATTATTGTGGATCGCAGTCAGTATTTCCAGCGTTGTGGTTTTTTCTAATTGCTCCTCTTCTAAAAAAGCAATGGCAGCCAAAGCTGTTCCTGCAGTTACCTACGAAGGGAATATTCAGCAACTGTTGGTTGGCAATTGCAGCCCATGTCATTTTCCTGCAAAAGGAGGAAATAAACTTGCATTTGATAACCTGGAAACTGTAAAATCAAATATAGATGCCATCATCAGCCGCATAGAACGCAACCCCGGAGAAAAAGGATTTATGCCTTTTAAAAGGGCCAAACTATCAGACAGTACCATTATGCTGTTTAAGCAATGGAAAGCAGACGGGTTAGCTGTTAAATAATTTTTAGGAGAGATATGTTGCTGCTGATTACTGCCATTGATTATTGTATAAGAACAATTCTTTCCTTAGTATGATTCTTAAAATGATACATATCTATTTCCATTTCATTAGTTTTATAACATCATGTATCCATCTTAAGTAAGTAGCATGAACAGCAAAACATTTTTATTATATGGGGCTAATGGATATACCGGCAGGCTGATTGCCCGATTGGCATCTGACTATCATTTGCAACCTATTCTGGCAGGTAGAAGCAGGGAGCCTCTTGAAGAAATGGCAAAAGCGTTAAACCTTACATACCGTGTTATAAACCTGGATGATGAAAATGAGTTAATAGCCGCATTAAAAGAAGTAAAACTTGTGTTACATGCTGCCGGGCCATTTCAATATACGGCTAAACAAATGGCAGATGCCTGCCTAAAAAGCGGAACGCATTACCTGGATATTAACGGGGATATTGCCGTATTTGAAATGCTTAAAAAATACAATCAGGTTGCTGTTGATGCGGGCATAATGATTATGCCGGGCGTAGGGTTTGATGTAGTACCCACAGATTGTATCGCACTTTTATTAAAAAATAAATTGCCCGATGCCATAAAGCTGGAATTAGCATTTGCTACATTAGGTGGCCGTTTATCTCATGGCACTGCTACTACCATGGCAGGCAAATTGGGAGAAGGTGGTGTAGTAAGGAAAGATGGAAAAATTATTAAAGTAGCCCTGGGGGCAAAGGCTATGGTTATCAATTTTTTTAAAGGTAACGGTAAGGATAAAACGCCGGTTTTTGTAATGAGCATTCCATGGGGAGATATTTCTACCGCATATTTTACAACAGGTATTCCTAATATTGAAACCTATGCAGGGGTATCTAAAAAAACATATTATTTTTTAAAAGGACAGTTCCTGTTTAACTGGTTATTGCGAACATCCTTTATAAGAAATATACTTAAAAAGAAAATTAACGCATTGCCAGCCGGTCCTTCAGACGGGCAAAGAGCAAATGCTACCGGTATGGTTTGGGGAAGAGTTACCAATACTGCCGGCAACACAGCTACAGCAATGCTTTGTGGTCCTGAAGGATATACCATTACAGCACATGCCTCACTCATTATCATACAAAAAATATTAAATGAACATTTTGAACCGGGATATCAAACACCGGCAAAACTGTATGGCGCAGCATTAATAACCGAAGTGCCGGGCGTGGTAATGCAACAGGATTAATTTGTATAAAAAAAATTCAAATGAAAAAAAGTTTGCTCACTGTAATTGCTGTTGTTTTAATGAATCTTGTTTTTGCGCAGCATAAACCAGCTTATGTATTATACAATGCAAAAGGGAAAAAGATTTCTTACAAAAAAATGACAGGAAAAATCCTGCAAAAAGATATGGTATTGTTTGGAGAATACCATAATAATCCAATAGCGCACTGGCTGCAACTGGAACTAACGAAAGATCTTGGTGCCAAAAGAAAATTAGTATTGGGTGCCGAGATGTTTGAACAAGATAACCAGGCCGCACTGGATGCATACCTGAAGGGAAAAATTTCTGCAAAAGGCTTGGATTCCTCTGCACGTTTGTGGAGTAACTATAAAACAGATTATGCGCCTTTGGTAAATTATGCTAAAGAAAATAAGTTGGTATTTGTGGCTTCCAATGTACCCAGGAGATATGCATCAATGGTATCCCGCTCTGGGTTTATTGTACTTGATACTATTTCTGTTGTAGAAAAAACATGGATGGCACCATTGCCAATAGCCTATGACTCTACCCTGCCTGGTTATAAAAAAATGTTGGAGATGATGCCCGGCCACAACAATGCCTCCAATTTTCCCAAAGCTCAGGCATTAAAAGATGCTACGATGGCTTATTTTATAAACAAGTATTTTGTGCCGGGCAGTTTGTTTATACATTTTAACGGGTCATATCATTCAGAAAACTATGAAGGTATTCTGTGGTATTTAAAGCTGCTGCAGCCCAATCTTAAATATGCCACTATAACTACGGTTTCACAAAAGGATATTTATTCTTTGCTGGCCGAAAACAAGGGAAAAGCAGATTATATCATTTGTATAGATGAAGATATGACCACAACATATTAATTGATGACCTCCCAGATTAAAAATTTGTTTAAGTATTATTTTATTAAGGAGGGGTAAAATAAAAAAAGGGCCAGGATAGAAATCCAGCCCCGTTTAAAATCCAATATCCTATGAAAAACCGAGTTCTAAGAAAGAGGTTATTTAATCTTCCTTAATATTTTATCTGAAATTGTACTTTATATTGTACAAGAAAAAGCATTTATTTTATAAGGCAAATATGTATAATTAAATTGAAAACAATCTTCTTCAATAAGCAAACGGTTAATTTTACTTATTAGACGGTCTGATTTTTAAAAAGTTTAAAACAATATAAATGAAATGTAAGTACGCATTAAAGAGTAGTTTGGTTTTGGCCCTGTTTTTTTATCTGCCATTTCAAAGCATGGCCTGGGGACTTTTAGGACATCGCATAGTAGGAGAAATAGCAGATAGTTATTTATCCAAAAAAGCAAAAAGGGCTATTTCAGGCATATTAGGTAATGAGTCTGTAGCCATGTGCAGCAACTGGGCCGATTTTATAAAATCTGATCCGGCATATAATTATTTATCAAACTGGCATTATGTAAATTTAAAAGCCGGACTTTCTCAAAGTGAAGCCATTAGCCAGTTGGAAGCAGATACTGCTACCAATGCCTACACAAAAATTAATTTTTTAGCCAGTCAATTAAAGAATACCCTGTTACCCCAGGCAGATAAAGTACTTTATCTAAGAATGTTGATTCACCTGGTGGGAGATGTGCATCAACCTATGCATGTCGGTCGTCCTGATGATTTGGGAGGAAACAAGGTAAAAGTACTTTGGTTTAATGATCCTTATAATCTTCATCAAATATGGGATGATGTGCTCATTAGTTTTCAAAAATTAAGTTATACAGAATATGTAACCGCTATCAATTTTACGAGCAGAGACCAAAGGAAAACCTGGCAACACGAACCAGTAAGTCTTTGGTTTTATAATTCTTACCAGGTAGCAGAAAAAATTTATGCCGATGTAAAAGGAAACGAAGATAAACTGGGCTTTCAATATAACTTTAAATACAAAAGCATCCTGGATGAACAACTCTTAAAAGGAGGCGTTCACCTTGCCGGGATGCTAAATACAATCTTTAAATAAGTAATAATATAGATATTACTCAGGCAGTACGGGACCGTAATGCAATTTTTTTTCACTAACTATTTTGTTAGGGAATAAAATGTCGTGTGCAATTTCATAACCTTCCTCTGCAATACGGGTAAGTTTCTTTCTGTTCTTTTTTTTGCTTACTACATAATATACAATACCAATAGTTGCAATAGCCAACAGGCTCAACGTTGTTTTTTTATTGACTTTCATACCAAATCCATTTATAATTTTATATTAAGGTTTATATTTTAAAATTTGGGTTATCCAAACTTGTATTGATAATGTGGTACAAGATGGGCTTGATAATAATTATTATTGTTATAATAATTAGTAAAATCATGCCAAATATTATATACAAGACAATAAAATAAATGGTTTTAACGCATCATTTCATAACTTAACAATTAATTAAAACAACTGTTTAAATGAAGAGGATATTTTTAGCCTGTTGCCTTTTATTGGCAACCCATATTATTTATGCGCAGGAGTTAAATTATTATTTGCCCGAGGGGGTAACTTACAATCCTGCAATTCCAACACCAAAGGCAATTATTCATCACGAAGTAGGAGAATGGCATGTAACCCACGACCGGCTGGCAAATTATATGCAGGCAATAGCTGCTGCAGCACCAGACAGGGTAAAGTTGCAAACAATGGGTTTTACTTACGAGAGCAGGCCCCAGGTATTGCTGATTATCACTTCTAAAAAGAACCATGCAAGGCTGGAACAAATAAGACAACAGCATCTTTTATTAAGCGATCCCTTAAAATCTGCTTCTCTAAATTTAGCCGATATGCCCATTGTGGTATATGTGGGTCATTCTATCCATGGCAACGAACCCAGTGGCAGTAATGCTGCATTGGTTAGTGCCTATTATCTTGCGGCAGCACAGGGAAAAGAAATAGATGACCTGCTCGAAAATGTGGTCATTTTATTTGACCCTTCTTTTAACCCTGATGGGTTGCAACGTTTTTCTACCTGGGCTAATCAACATAAAAGTAAAAACCTGGTAACCGACCCCAATAGCCGGGAGTTTAATGAAGTGTGGCCGGGCGGGCGGTTTAATCATTACTGGTTTGACCTAAACAGGGATTGGTTGCCCGCAGTGCATCCTGAAAGCCAAAACAGGATAAAATTATATCATCAATGGAAACCTAATATATTGACAGACCATCACGAGCAGGGCAGTAATGCCAGTTTCTTTTTTCAACCAGGTGTTCCATCCAGGGTAAACCCTTTAACACCTAAAAAAAACCAGGAACTAACGGAAAAGCTTGGCCGCTTTCATGCTAAGTACCTCGATAAAATTGGCTCACTGTATTTTACCAAAGAAAATTATGATGACTTTTATTATGGAAAAGGATCAACCTTTCCAGACATCAATGGTGCTATTGGTATTTTGTTCGAACAGGCGTCCAGCCGGGGTCATGCACAACAAACAGCTAATGGTATTTTGCGTTTTTCGGCCACTGTCAAAAACCAGTTTGTAACCACCCTCTCTACCTTAGAGGGAGCCAGGCAATTACGCCAGGAATTCCTGGAGTTTCAAAGAGATTTTTACAAACAATCTGTATCTGCACAAAACAATGGGTACGTTTTTGGCGATAAAAATGATAGAGCCAAAACATTTTTATTTATAGAAATGATGCAAAGACACGGGATAATTGTAAATGAATTTACAGGTGCTGCAGATGCAGACTTTGAAAAAGGAACTGCTTATACGGTTGCTTTAAATCAACCACAGCAGGTATTGATAAAAGCCATTTTTGACAAACAACTAACCTTTACCGATAGCCTGTTTTATGATATCAGTAGCTGGACAATGCCATTGGCATTTGGCATTCCTTACAGGGAAGTAACGGGTTTGCCGGCAGGTAAAAAACTGGAAGAAGCCATGATGCCAGCCGGAGAACTAATAGGGGGAAAATCTGAATATGCCTATTTATTTGAATGGGATGAATTTTACGCTCCCCGTGCACTGTTATCATTACAACAGGCAGGCTTGATAACCAAAGTAGCTACCAACAAAACGGACATCAATACTGCGGCAGGGATTAAGAAGTTTGACTATGGCAGCATTCTTATTCCGGTAAAAATGCAGGAAAAAAGCAGCGAGCAGGTTTTTAAATTGATTAGTGAAGCGGCACTGCAAAATGGATTAAAAATTTATGGCATGCAAAGTGGCGCAGCCAATAACGGTAGCGACCTTGGCAGCAGTAAATATCTCTCTCTCAGCCAGCCTTCTGTAGCAATGTTGGTTGGTGCAGGTGTTAGTGCATTAGATGCAGGGGAGATTTGGCATTTGATGGATCAGCGGATGAATATTCCGGCTGCTCATTTAGAAGCCGCCATGTTTAACCGAACCGACATATCAAAATATACAACCATAATAATGGTTTCTGGTAATTACGGGGAGGTAAATAAAGACAAACTTAAAACATGGGTGCAGGCCGGTGGCGTATTAATCGCATTAGAAGAAGCGGTAACATGGGCTGCGCAAAACGGCATCAGTACGGTGAGTTTTAAAAAGGTAAAAGGGGCAGAAGACAGTGCCCGGCGCATACCCTACGTGCAAAGAGAGCAGGTAGATGGAGCGCAGCAAATAAGCGGTGCAATTTTTGGCGCTGATGCTGATCTTACACATCCACTTGCATATGGCTACAATCAAAAAACGGTAAGCCTTTTTAAAGCCAATAAAGTGTTTATGGAAAAAAGCAACAATCCATACGCAACGCCATTTTATTATGGTAATAATCCATTGCAAAGCGGTTATATCAGTAAAGAAAATGTGGCTATCATAAAAAACAGTGCTGCCGTAATTGTATATACTTTGGGTGCAGGCAGAGTAATTAATATTGCTGACAATCCTAACCTTCGTGGTTTTTGGCTTGGGGGTACAAAGCTGATGATGAATGCCATTTTCTTTGGAAAAATTATTGATGCAGCAAGTGGAAGAACGGAATAAGAAAAATTTAAACTAAAGCATATTAAATTAATTTTTTAAAAGCCGGGTAAAGTATCATACTATACCCGGCTATTATCTTAAACAAGGCCAGAGTTTTGTTGTAAGCATTGTAAACACAGTTTGAACGAAATAGTTTTTCTTAAGATTTACAGATATTTTTGCAGCTATAAAATATCTTGATTGAGCACATCTCTTTTTTTAATAACACCCCCTTTTACCCAATTAAATACACCGTATCCGGCTACCGCCTACCTGAAAGGATTTTTGAATACAAAAAATATTTCCTGCTTCCAGGCCGATTTAGGCATTGAAACAACCCTCGCACTATTTTGTAAAGAAGGCCTTGTTCATTTATTTGAACAGGTAAAAAAACATCCCAAAGAACTATCAGGTAATGCTCAACGGATACTGAATTTAGAAGAAGATTACATTCAAACCATTGATGATATCATTCTTTTTTTGCAGGGCAAAAATCATACGCTGGCACACCTAATATGCAAAAGAACTTTTTTGCCTGAAGCTTCCCGCTTTGCCCAGACAGATGATATGGATTGGGCTTTTGGCAGTATGGGTATACTGGACAAGGCCAAGCATTTAGCCACCATGTACCTGGAAGACCTGAGTGATTTGATTATGGAAACGGTAGATGAGCATTTTGGTTTTAGCCGTTATGCAGAACGCATGGGAAGAAGTGCCAATAGCTTTGATGAATTGTATACATCCCTGCAGCAACCTTATACCTTTATAGATAAATTGCTTATTCAGATTCTGGAAAAACACATGCAGCACGTGCAGCCAAAAATGGTAGCGCTTTCAGTTCCTTTTCCAGGGAATTTATATACATCCCTTCGTTGTGGCCAATGGATTAAAGAACATTATCCAACCGTAAAAGTAGCTATGGGTGGAGGTTTTGCAAATACAGAACTTCGTTCGCTCTCAGACCCCCGGGTTTTTGAGTTTTATGATTTTATTACCCTGGATGATGGCGAAGCACCCGTAGAAAACCTGCTGGGATTTGTAGAAGGAACCAAAACAATGGATGAATTAAAACGAACATTTACCCTGGTAAATGGCGTGGTTACTTATATCAACAATAAAGAAACGAAAGACTACCGCCAGGGAGAAGTGGGCACACCTGATTACAGCGACCTGCTGTTGGATAAATATATTTCTGCCATTGAAGTGGTAAATCCTATGCACCGTTTATGGAGCGATGGCCGATGGAACAAACTAACGATGGCGCATGGCTGCTATTGGGGCAAATGTACTTTTTGCGATATTTCGCTGGATTATATACGGCTTTATGAACCAGTGGCAGCGGCTGTTTTATGCGATCGTATGCAGGAGATGATTGCACAAACGGGCGAGAACGGTTTTCATTTTGTAGATGAAGCGGCTCCCCCTGCATTGATGCGTGCACTGGCATTAGAGATAATAAAAAGAAAACTGGTAGTAACCTGGTGGGCCAATATCCGTTTTGAAAAAAGTTTTACACGGGATCTTTGTTTGTTATTGAAAGCATCCGGATGTATAGCGGTAAGTGGCGGACTGGAAGTGGCATCGGATCGCTTATTAGCACTGATTGAAAAAGGAATTACCGTTTCGCAGGTAGCAAGGGTAAACAAACATTTTACCGAAGCCGGCATTATGGTACATGCTTACCTGATGTACGGATTCCCTACACAAACAGCACAGGAAACCATCGACTCCCTGGAAATGGTTCGGCAGCTTTTTAAAGCCGGTGTTTTGCAATCTGCCTTCTGGCACCAGTTTGCTATGACGGCACATAGTCCTGTGGGCCTGAACCCCGAAAAATATAAGGTGGTAAAAGAAACTGAAGCCATCGGAACATTTGCCAATAATGATATTGTGCACCATGATCCTACGGGAGCTGATCATGACTCTTTTAGTTTTGGGTTAAAAAAATCATTATTCAATTATATGCACCAGATAGCAATGGAAGATCCATTGCATAAATGGTTTGATTTTAAAATTCCTAAAACAACTGTTCTTCCTGATTATATTGAGAATGCGTTGAATGATGATGAAACTTTGTCTTTTAAGGCCAGTTCAAAAATGATATGGTTGGGCAAACCTCCTTCCTGCGAATATTTTACCCAGTCAAAAAAAGGTATGCAGCGTGAAATGGCTACCCTAACTTTTATCAGCAAAACAGCTACACAACAAATACAAATTTTAAAGGCACAGGCAGATTGGTTGATACCCATGCTGCAAAAATTGAGTGTGCAACAGATGAAAACATTTACGCTGCAGGAAGTAATGGATAGCTACGAAGCTGCCGGGTTGGAAGACTTTGAATTATTTTGGGATAATAAACCAATGAACGGTATGTGGAAGATGGGATTGCTGCGTGTATAATTTACCTAATCGTAAATACGATACTATTTATAAGCAAAATGCTAACTCCAATTATAAAAAATTCGTAACTATTCAGTTTCAAAAGTAGCGATTAGGTGCAAAGCATTTAACACGTTATTGCCATTTTTAATTGTAGTGTCAATAACAGACCTAAGTACTGCAAATATATTTGCGGATTGAAGATTTTTAAACTGTCCCGATATTT
>JBBRFX010000091.1:0-15879 GCA_038241275.1 Chitinophagales bacterium | reverse complement strand
GCATTTACTGGATGATAATAAAAAAGGGAAAGCTAATTTCTTTTTGCTGGATAAGTTTGAAGCGCCTGCCGCATTTCATCAGCCTGCAGGCACCATACCTGCATTGGATGTAGTAGAAATAGATGCACGCTACACTAACCTTGCAGCTAATTTACTGGGCAATGTTTTTATTGCCGAGGATGAAGAAGCCATGCACAATAGTAATGGTGCGGTGGTACTTGAAAAAACTGGTAAGTATGTAAAAGGAAAATATTCTTTAACCGGTGGTAGTGTTGGTTTGTTTGAAGGAAAAAAAATTGGCCGTGCAAAAAATCTTGAAAAATTACAGGAACAAATTGCAGCACAGCATCAAGTGGTAGTGGCGCTTAAAGCAGATATTCAAATCCGGCATAATGAAGTGATTGCTTTTAATGAGCAGTTAAAAGAAAATGCCATCAGGCAAACGCAACAGGATATCAACCAACTGACCAACCTGGTTTTTTCTGCACAAAATAAAATGGAAAACCTGCATCACCTGGAAACCACCAGCACTGCAAGGATTGAAGAACTGCAACTGCAATTGGAAAATAATAATGATGCCATAGCCCACACAAGAACGGAGCTGGATAAATTTAACTTTCAATTGGAAGAACTGGCAGAAAAACTGCAGTTGATAGAAATGGATTATGCTACTGCAGAGCAGGAATATAATTTTGCAACAGTAACATTTAACGACAGCAATTTGTTATTTGCCAAGCAGCAAAGCAAATTGGTTTCGCTTAAGCAGGAACTGGTATTTAAGAGTAATCAGCTAAGTGATTTAACGGTGCAGGTACAAAACAGTTCTTCTCAACTGAAAGATGCTGCAGAAAATATTGAATTAACTGCAGGCACTTTGCATGAGCTGGAAGCATTGCTCATTACCATGTTGCAAAATAAAGAGGTAGAAGAAAAAAGACTGAATGAAGCAGACCAGGAATATTATAATATTAGAAATATTCTTACCGAAAAGGAAAGTGAGCTGCGCCACAAACAAAAATCAAAAGAAGGCATAGATCATTTATTAAATGAAATAAAAGATAAACTAACTGATCTTAAACTGCAACTGGCAGGTATGAAAGAAAGATTAAGTGTAGAGTTTAGGGTAAACCTGGATGAGATTATTGATGAACCCAGAACAGGGGATACGCCGCTGGAAGATCTGAAGGAAAAAAACGAACGCATGAAAAAGCGTTTGGAAAATATGGGTGAAGTAAATCCTACTGCCATTGAAGCTTATACCGAAATGAAAAAAAGGTATGAGTTTATTATGGAACAAAAGAATGACCTGGTAACGGCAAAAGACAGCCTGATGCAAACCATACAGGAAGTAGAAGCCACCGCCAACCAGCAGTTCCTGGATACCTTTAATAAAGTAAGAGAAAATTTTCAGAAGGTATTTAAGGCTTTGTTTAGCGATGAAGATACTGCCGACATGGTGTTGGTAGATCCGGAAAATCTTGCAGATACCGGTATTGATATTGTGGCTAAACCAAAAGGTAAAAGACCCAGCAGCATTGGCCAGTTGAGTGGTGGCGAAAAAACTTTGACAGCAACAGCATTGTTGTTTGCCATCTATTTAATAAAGCCCGCACCATTTTGTATTTTGGATGAAGTGGATGCCCCGCTGGATGATGCCAACGTAGGTAAGTTTACCAACATGATCAAACAGTTTAGCGAAAACTCACAGTTCATTATTGTTACCCATAATAAACAAACAATGAGTGCTGTAGATGTAATTTATGGTGTAACGATGCAGGAAGCCGGTGTAAGCAAACTGGTGCCGGTAGATTTTAGGAGTTTGAATTAAAATGAATAAGATATAAATGATAGCCTGCTGGTTTAAAAATCAGCAGGTTTTTTATTGTTATCCAGGAGTAATATTTGGCAAATAACGTTAACTACTAATATAAAGTTTAATCCACTTTTCACCCGTTCCCTTCGGTCCGGGCAGGCTTTCACCTTTCACTTTTCACCTTTCACTTTTGACCTTTGACCTTTTCACCCAGTCCCTTCGATCCTGTCAGGTTTTCCCCTTTCACCACACCATTTTCCCAATTCTTCCACCGCCACCTGCAAAATAAACCGTCTTGCCCTTCTTCGCTTTTCGCAGCACATGAAATCCTTCCTTGCTGATATTGCTAAATGTTTTCCCATCATCATTGGTTATATCCACGCCATTCAGTCCGCAGGTGATCCATTGTTTTTTCTTTAAAAATTCTACACAACTCCGGTATCCTGTTGGTGGCACATCCGGCAATACAAATGTTTTTCCGCCATCAAAACTTATTACTGCGTTCTTAATGCTGCTGTCCTTTGTATTAAAATCGCCGCCTACTACCATCCAGGTTTTTTTATTTTTCACAGCAATAGAATTGGCGCCGGTAGTTTCTTTACCATCAATCAAAGGCAATCTTATTTTTTTATTTCTTACCTGCACATGGCTCACCAGTCCGCCGGTAATAAACACCGCTTCTTTTTTTGTGAGTTTTCTAATGTTGGTGCCGCTGCTGGCAAAACAGGCTTCGCCGCTATCTGCCACCGGGCTTAAGTTTTCTGGAATTCCCTGCCAGCTCTGTCCACCGTCAAAAGTGCGGGCAATAAAAAAATGACCATTGATGGGGTCACCAATCACAATGCCTGCCTGTTCATTCCAGAATTCCATAGCATCCAGGAACATTCCCTTTGTTTTGTTTTCAAAAACCAATTGCCATGTATCACCGCCATCTATTGTACGAAGAATATATGCCGGTTCAGCAATTCCCATAATTACTGCCGTAGTTTTATCAAAAGCTTCTATATCCCTGAAATCAGTTTTTTCAAAACCTTTTACCGTCATCCACTTCCAGTTGGTACCGCCATCCAGGCTGCTACCCACAGTGCCATTGCTGCCACTCACCCACACTGTTTTATCATCCACCACACTCAGGCCACGTATACTGGTTTTAGTGCCGCTGGTTAATAGTTGTACCGTTTGAGCAGTTACCGAACAACAAAGCAGCAATACAAATGGAAATAATATTTTTTTCATAACCTGATTTTGTTTCATATAATGGAGCAAAGAGAAGAAAAAAATAGAAGCAACTTTTGTATTTTAACTTAACCCCTTTGCGTGAGGATCTTTTATCTTAATCACCGCCGTTCTATCCTTCCTCCCTTTTTCTTACTTTTGACCAAGTTAATTTTTTTCGACCAACAGCCCAATTAATTCATGAGTTATAATTATCTCCCGCTCGATCGTAAGCACACCGATTTTCAACAGGTAAAAAACCTGTTGGCTTTTGATCAGCTTGTATCCATCACTTTTGACGCACATGAAAAAATAACATTATGCAGGGAATACCTGGATAAAAAAATGAGCCATTCCGACGCTTTATTTTATGGCATCAATACAGGGTTTGGTTATCTTCAAAATGTACGCATTGATGATACCCAACTGGAGCAATTGCAAAGCAACCTCCTGCAATCACATGCATGCGGCATGGGAGAAGAAGTGCCTTCAGCTATTGTAAAACTGATGATAGCTTTTAAAATTAAATCGTTGAGTTATGGGCATAGCGGGGTGCAGGTAGATACGGTGAAACGACTCATGGGTATGTATAACAATGATGTGCTGCCGGTTATTTTTACGCAGGGTTCATTAGGTGCTTCCGGCGATTTGGCGCCCCTCAGTCATTTAAGTTTGCCTTTGATAGGATTGGGCGAAGTACGACATAAGGGGATTAAGTATCCAACCAAAGTAGTGTTAGATGAACTGGGTTGGCATCCGATTCAGTTAAAAAGCAAGGAAGGCCTGGCACTAATTAATGGCACACAGTTTATGAGCGCTTATGGCATGTATAATCTTATACAGGCAGAGCGGTTGATGAGCTGGGCCAATATTATTGCTGCCATCAGCTTTGAAGCATTTGATTGCGTGGCCGATCCTTTGAATGAACATATTCATGCAGTGCGCTCACACCATGGGCAGGTGGCAGTAGCAAAAAGGTTAAGGGAATTATTAACCGGTAGTGAAATCAGAACGCAGGAAAAACAACAGGTGCAGGATCCTTATAGTTTCCGCTGCATACCACAGGTGCATGGTGCCACGCAGGATACGATTGATTATGTTTTATCAGTTTTTATAAAAGAAATTAATTCTGTAACAGACAACCCCAATATTTTTCCGGAAGAAGACCTGATTGTAAGCGGAGGAAATTTTCACGGACAACCGTTGGCGTTAGTACTAGATTTTTTAGCCATCGCTATGAGTGAACTGGCCAGCATCAGCGAAAGAAGAACTTACCAGTTAATAGGCGGGCAACGAAACCTGCCGGCTTTTTTGGTAAAGAATCCCGGTCTCAACAGCGGTTTTATGATTCCTCAGTATACAGCCGCAGGCATTGTGAGTGAGAACAAACAATTGTGCACTCCTGCAAGTGTAGACAGTATCCCCAGCAGCAACAACCAGGAAGATCATGTGAGCATGGGTGCCAATGCCGCCACCAAATGCAAACGGGTGATAGAGAATGTAGAAAAAGTTTTGGCCATCGAATTATTAACGGCTGTGCAGGCATTGGAATTTCGCCGGCCACTGCAAACATCTCCAGAGCTGGAAGCTATCATCTCTGCATTTAGAAAAGTTGTATCCTTTAACGAAGCAGACAGAGTGATGCATGATGATATGATGATGGCGGTGAAATTTATACAAGAATATTAGAAAGCGTGAAAGGTGGTCAAAAGTCAAAAGTCAAAAGTCAAAAGTCAAAAGTCAAAAAAACCTATAAGTGTTTGTGTGTCGGCTGGTGGGCGAGGAAACCTTATAGTGTTTTGTGTCGGCTGGCGGGCGGGGAAACCTTATAGTGTTTTGATATCTTTCCTCAATCTGGAAAAGGTGAAAAGTGAAAGGTGAATGTTCAAAACCTATAAGTGTTTGTGTGTCGGCTGGTGGGCGAGGAAACCTTATAGTGTTTTGATGCCAGCTACCTTGTGGATACAAATACAATAGGAACACTGATGACACGGATGGGATAGATTTGTTTGATTTTATAATTGGTTAAACTGTTTACTAACCCAGGAATCAGTTTTTTAAATTTTATAAATACAGGATTATCCTGCTTCGCAGGATGCTGGATCAGCAAAACAATCCAATTTTTTCACATCGAAGATGTGTCCACAAGTAGCTGCCGGCTGGCAGGCTTTTAGTATTTTGATAAATGATGTGAATGTAGAATGTCGGATGTCGAATCAATGCCGTTTATTTAAGCTTCGTGAGGAGCCACCTCAAATTAATCAGGCTCCTATTGAGCCTGATTAAAAACATGAAATAATTTCTATAAACAGGAAGCCCCTGCGGGGCATTTGAAACCTTTTACTTAACGACTTTGAATATTGAATATCGGATGTAGAATATTGGAATAAAGGGCAGGTGGATTGAGTTAAAAGGCTATTGTGCATTCTGAAAATATAAAAGAAGTTACAGGAAATGAGCCTGTCTATGGACCCTCTACTATCAACAATCAAATAAAAATATAATTGCATTGTAATTTATTAGTCCTTTTCAAAATCAATTCATTGAAACAAGTAAATTTGGTAAACACTTTTTTATGAAAACAAAAGAAGAACTAAAAAAAGAATTACATAATCTGATAGACAACATTCAGGATGAACATATACTCCATGTGCTAAATGATGACATTGTACCATACATCATTGAAAATAGAACAGGGGTGCAGGATGCTGAAGAAGATCCATTAACGGATGAGCAAATGAAAAAATTGGAAGAAGCCATACAACAAGCTGATGAAGGTAAGGTAATGAACCTGGAGGAGTTCAAAAAGAAAATGGCATCATGGCATATAAAATAGTGCTTACCCACAACTTTGAAGCTAAAGCATCAGAGACTTCCAAATGGGTAGAAAAAATCTGGTCATTCCAATCAGCACTTAAATTTCAGAAAAAACTTTTAAAAGTAATAGAGTCATCAGCAGAAACCCAAAAATTGGGAAGCCATCTCTAAAAAGAAAAAATATCCGTTCAATGTATGTAACCAACCACAACCGAATATATTTCAGGCTATCAAAAAGTACTAATACATTCCTTGAATTGTTTGAAACAAAACAAAGTCCTGAACGAAATAAATATGATTAATTGGAAAAATAACTAATCCCAACTATTCTTCTTACCTAAAAATACCCGCCCAGTTATTCAACACAAATATTACAATAAAACTGATCCCCGTAAATATGGCCACTGGTAAATAAATAAATGCAAAAGGGATGGTTACCAATGCCAGCAATACCAGCAACATTGCAATTTTATTTTGCGTGCCATATTCCCTAACCGATAACGGATATTCAATATTGCCAAGCGGTACAGACATGGCCCAGAATGCAGCAGTGGCTATAATAAAACCGGTAACAATATTTTTATATTCAGTTGCTATTAACTGCGAAACGCAAAGGCAAATCAACCCGGCCAATAATGCCGCAACAACTGTAACGGCTGTTTTTTTCTCTGTTTGGGTTAATGCGTATTTCCCGTCTTTATGAAAGAGAAGGAAAAAATTAGCAAGCGGTGTAATCAGCCAGGAGGTTAGGATAAATAAAAAATAAAGGGCTATCAAACTGCCTGCGATATATTCAGTTCCATCCTTCATTTTCAGCAGCGAAGAAAGTAACCTCACCGTTAGATATAATCCCAGGGGAATGATCCATCTCATTTTTTTTCCCTTGTTGTTTATCCAAAAACTATAGCGCAGCAACCAACGATAAGGAGCAATTTTAGATTTTAATGCTTCCTTTAATCCTGCCTGTGCATTGTGCATATTGGGGTTGATGCGCAGGGCTTCTTTAAAATGTTTTGTAGCAATCTTATGTTGTCCTTTTTCCAGGTAATTCCATCCCACTGTGCAATGCGTATATTCATTATCAGGGTCCTGCGCCAAAGCATTTTGCATGGTATTAATTGCATCATCTGTTTTGTGCATTTTATTCAGGGCAATAGATCTTGCATTAAGGCAGGTGATATTTTCCGGATCTATCTCCAGGCCTTCATTGGCAGTGGCCAGTCCTTTATTAAAATCTTTTTGCTCAATATATACATGTGCCATCAACCCGTAAGTCTCTGCAAAATACGGGTCCATTTCCTGCGATTGTTTAAATGCTTCCAGCGCCATTTTATTTTTATTGGCACTATAATATCCAAAACCCAGCAGGTAAAAATAATAACTGTTTTCCGGGTCAATGCTTATGGCATTATTTATTGTAGCTATACCGGCTTCATAATCCTTTTGTGCAAACTGGCACCTTGCATATAATGACAGTGCCTCATCGCTGCCGGGGTCCTGCTGCAATGCATTTTTAAGCTGGGCAATGGCATCGTTGGCACGGCCCTGTGCAAGCAGGAGCTGGGCTCTTTCTAAATAAGGAGATATATCGTTCATCAAAAAGGGGTAGCTGTTAATAGTGGTGGCGTTCTACTTTTTTAATTTAAGGTACTTTAAAATATCATCATACAGGCCCGATTCGTTGGAGTACAATGCATAGTTTCTTGCAGATGCAAACCATTCTTTTGTGGTAGGGGAATGTTTTTTTGCAGCATTCAGCAAATCCTTTGTATAAATGGGCTGCACGGTTCCTTTGCTGATAGACTCCCACAGTTTTTCTTCTACCGCAATATCAATAATAGCATTCAGGTCGGCACCGGAATATTCTGCGGTAGCTCCTGCAATCTTGCGGGTATCAATATCTATGGCCGGTTTATCTTTCAAAAGCGATTTTAAAATATCCTCCCTTGCTTCTTCATCCGGCGGTGCTACAAATATTACCCGGTCAAATCTTCCCGGCCTTCTAAATGCAGCATCAATATTCCATGGAGCATTGGTGGCTGCCAATACCAGCACGCCTTCATTGTTGGCATCCACGCCATCCAGCTCTGCCAAAAACTGGTTGATCACATGCCGCATTGCCGATTGTTTTAAATCGCTGCGGCTGGCACCCAGCGCATCTGCTTCATCAAAAAATAATACACAAGGTGTATTGCGCCTGGCCATTTCAAATATTTCGTGCAGGTTTTTTTCACTGTTGCCAATCCACATATCCAGTATATCGTGCAGGCCAATGTTAATGAACTTTGCATCTATTTCTCCTGCCGTAGCTTTTGCAATAAATGTTTTTCCGCAACCCGGAGGGCCATACAAAAGAATACCGCCACCACTTTTTTTACCAAAAGCTTTGTACAGGTCCGGGTTTTTTAGTGGTTGAATGATTTTTATAGATATTTCTTCTTTTACTTTTTTCATACCACCCACATCTGCAAATTTGGTGTCTGGCTTTTCCATAAAAAAGTCTTCGTCATTATCTGCATCGCCAAATAAATCGTCCAAGTCATCGGTGGCTGTAAGGCGCAGGGCCTTATCAATCTCTGCATCCGAAAAACCAGGGTAAGTATCCAGCAATTGTTGGTAAGCGGTTACGGCCTGGTCGGTAGAATTTTCTTTTATCAGGCTCTTAATATATAATACCTGGTCATCTATTTTCAATTCTTCCTGCATTTGTTCAAACACCACAATAGCCGCCGAAAATTTTTGCTGCGTATAATAACCCAAAGCCAATCCTGCCTGGGCCTTGTAGTTGTGAGGTTGTATGTTTAGCACATATTTGTATTGGGCAGTGGCGTCGTCGTACATATGTTCCTTCATCATCATATCTGCCACCTGCAACCGCAGGGGAATATTGTCGGGAGAAACCGTTAATGCTTCCAGTAAACTATTAATAACATCCATCAGGGTAATTTTTTGTTTTATTTATTAATTCGGGTTCCGCAATATAAAGTTCATTTCTTTACAAGCCCGCCATACTGCACACAACCATTTTGCTTCGGCCAAAGGTAATTCTTTAAATATATTTATTAGTTAGGTTTTAGTAATTTACAACCCTATTTTATATGACAAAACTGTTAGGGCCCATAGGGGCATTTCTAAAAAATATTAGTTATGGTACACACAAAAACATACGATGCCGTTAAATACAAAACACCCACAGGCCCGGAAATTTCCTGCAAGGGCTGGATACAGGAAGCAGCATTAAGAATGTTGCTCAATAATCTTGATCCCGAAGTAGCCGAGCGCCCTGATGACCTTATTGTATATGGAGGCCGTGGCAAAGCTGCACGAAATTTTGAAGCACTGGACAATATCATCAAGGCATTAAAAATATTAGAAAACGACGAAAGCCTGCTCATTCAAAGCGGTAAACCTGTAGGTATTCTTAAAACACATAAAGATGCACCAAGGGTGCTCATCAGCAACAGCCAGCTCGTGCCCAACTGGGCTAACTGGAAACATTTTGATGAGCTGGAAAAAAAGGGCCTCATGATGTATGGGCAAATGACTGCCGGAAGCTGGATATACATCGGCAGCCAGGGCATTGTGCAGGGTACTTATGAAACCTATGCAGCCATTGCCGATAAACATTTTGGCGGCACATTAAAAGGAACATTGAATGTAACCGCCGGCCTCGGTGGAATGGGCGGTGCACAACCATTGGCCATTACCATGAACGAGGGTGTGGCGTTGATTGCAGAAGTGGAGGAGTGGCGACTTGACAAACGTTTGGAAACAAAATACCTCGACGAAAAACATACCAGCATAGATGAAGCCATTAATGCTGCCATGCATTATAAAAAAGTGGGTGAGGCCAAAAGTGTAGGCGTGGTTTGTAATGCCATACACCTTTTAGACAGGCTCATTCAGAGGGATATTATTCCTGATACGCTCACCGATCAAACCAGCGCCCACGATCCGCTCATCGGTTATATACCACATACCCTCAGCAATGAAGCGGCCAATGTATTAAGAGAACAAAACCCCGATCATTATACCGAACTCAGTTATGCAAGCATATACCTGCATGTAAAGTTGATGCTGCAGCTAAGAGACAAAGGCGCCATCACATTTGATTACGGCAATAACATACGTGCAAGGGCACAGGAGTACGAAGAAAAGAACAGGTTACATTTAACAGAGATCAAAGCCTCCCCTTTAGGGGGCGGGGGGGGATTATTTCCCGGCTTCGTTCCCGCATACATCCGCCCCCTTTTCTGCGAAGGCAAGGGCCCATTTCGTTGGGCAGCCCTCAGTGGCGACCCGGCAGATATTGCCGTAACCGACGAACTCATACAAAACATATTTCCCCAAAACACCGGCATGCTGCGCTGGATGAAAATGGCGCAGGAAAAAATTGCCTTCCAGGGATTGCCCGCACGCATCTGCTGGCTGGGCCAGGGAGAAAGAGAAAAAGCAGGCCTTGCTTTTAACGAACTCGTTCGCACCGGTAAAGTAAAAGCACCCATCGTTATTGGCAGAGATCATTTGGATACAGGCAGTGTGGCCAGCCCCAACCGGGAAACCGAAGCCATGCTCGACGGCAGCGATGCCGTGGCCGACTGGCCCATTTTAAATGCTTTGGTAAACACAGCCGGCGGTGCCAGTTGGGTAAGCCTGCACCATGGCGGTGGTGTAGGCATGGGTTACAGCATTCATGCAGGCATGGTGATCGTGGCCGATGGAACCGATGATGCCGCCGAAAGAATTGCCCGTGTTTTAAGAAACGATCCCGGCATGGGCGTGATAAGACATGCAGATGCTGGTTATGATGTGGCATTGGATACGCTGAGAAATAATGGGTTGGATTTTAAAGAGCGGTTGAAATGATGGCAAGATGTTGATGTTAGCTATCAACCCGATGATGGGGAGTCTGTCCCGGATTTTATTCGGGAAATCTGCCTGGAGATAAGATTCTTTTTTTGTTACGTGCATTTGTTTTCTATGGCGTCATCGTTGTGTCATTTATCCCGTTATTTCGGGACTCCCTTGTACGGCATACCATTGAGGAACTTTTAGCGAAGCGGAGATTGAAGCGAACTTTACAGCTATGCTGATCAAAGGGACCTTCAATTTTACTAAAGCAAAATATTTTTAATGCTTTGTGCCTTTATAAATTTATTGAAAAAATTTATAACTCTGTTTCTATTCTTTTTTAAATTTAAGTAGCTTCTTTCTACATATTTTTAATAACTTCTAATGAAGATGGTGCCCCGGTACTTTAAAAGAATCCGTTTCAATGGCAAGGGCTAATGCAAGCGCTGTCGTTAATAGCATTTTTTTTAACTATCCTAATTTAAGTACCGGAGAAAAAAGAATAATTGTGCTGTCTAATTTTTTAGAACTGACCTCTAATATTATCATAGATGCAAGTTCTCAAAAAAATCAGAAACAAAAAATGTATGGATTTTTGTTTCAGTTGTTGCTAATTAGAGCAGCCCGGAAGCGGCTTTTCTAATTAAATAGATCAATTGTTAAGAGTAATTTTCTTCGCTCTTTCTTAAAAATCCAAATGAAAGAAAATGGAGTATTACATAAAAAAAAGGCTTTTCAGAAATTCCTGCACAACACCCAACAGGCAGACATTGAATGGGATTTTAGCCACTATCTATTGTGCTAACAAAAAGGAATAACCCCAGTAACGTGCACCCGAAAAAAATTTTTTATCAAGTTGTCGGAGGCAGTCTTACATCCTGCAATAAATTATTTCATCACAATGATAATTTTGAAAAAATAAATGTTTACATTAGACTTACTAAAAACTCATTAATTATGGCAACAAAAAAAGCATCTAAACCAGTAGCAAAAAAAGCAGCACCTGTAAAAAAAGTAGCACCTGCAAAAAAAGCAGCACCTGTGAAAAAAGCAGCACCTGTAAAAAAAGCAGCACCTGTAAAAGCAGCTCCAGCTAAAAAAGCAGCACCTGTTAAGAAAGTGCCTTTAAAAAAAGCTATTTTAAAACCCGTTATTCCTAGTTCTAAATAGGGGTACATTATTTTTCATCTGCTTCTGTAGGATCTCCTGCAGAAGCAGATTTTTTTTGTTCACCGTTTTCCTGTTCTGCCTCGGTTGAAGGAATATTGTCAGTGTTCAAAGGCGGTTCATCATCTGTTACCGCTTCTTCAGTTGTTGCTAATATTTCTTCAGACTCTGAGGGTACTGTTAGCTCCTGTAGCCGTTGCCTTGTAAGTTTATCCAGCACCAGGTGTTCCAGCCTGTGATGCAGTGGCACCAGGCCTGCACCAATAACTACCAGTATCAATAATTCGAGTACTTTGTTATGATGCACCAGTGATTCAATTAATGGGTGCAGCAACAGTACCAAAAATTCGAAGACCAATAATAAGGACACTACTCCCATAAAGCGCACCACACTGCGGTGTATACGTATCCTGCTAACGGCTACAGTAATAATAAAAAACATAGGTATAAAAATGCAGATAGCCAGTATTTGCAGTTGTTGCAGCCTTGTTTCTTTTTCCCGTTGCTTTTGTTCTGCAAGTTCTGCCTGGCGCAGTTGTTCATTACTGCTGATAATCATAGCTTCCCTTGTTTTAGCCTGGCCTTTTAAAGAATCCTGTAAGATTACCGCCTGTTCCATATATACAAATGCACTGTCGTAATTTTTTTTGTTCTTAAAAAACTGGCTGAGAAAACCAGCAGCATCCAGCTCTCTGCTCAGGAATCCATCATTTCTTCCGGTTATAAAAGCAAGCCGTGCATAATGCAATGCCGAATCGGGCAACCCGGTTTTTTGAAAAACATTGGCCAGGCCAAGCGCTGTTTCGCAGAGCATATCATTATTGGTGCCATCGTTTAAAAAATGCAGGGCCTTGCGATAATTGTTTAAGGCGGTAATGTCGTTTCCTTCAGCAAATTGAACATTGCCCAAGCCAAGCAATGCAGCTCCCTGGTAAAAATTATCCCGGTTGCCTACGCCTGTTTGTAATGCTTTTAAAAAATAATAATAGGCCGAGTCCATTTTTTGCATCCGGTAAAAAGTTTCTCCCAGGTTCACCAGTATCCTGTTTTGCAATTCTTTTTTTACTTCGCTGCCGGCTGCCAGCACTGTTGAATCAGCCTTGTGCAGGTAACTGAGTGCATAAGGATAATCGGCCAGTAAAATATACATAAGCCCGATATTATTTAATGCACTGGCATAATTACGGCTGCTGTTTCTTTTTTCTTCTAATTGCAGTTTTTGCATATAGTTATTCAACGCTGCAGAATAATTGCCAAGCAGGTATTGCCCGGTGGCCATTACTGCCAATGAACGGCTTTCTCCTTCTTTATATTTGATATGTTGTGCCAGCAACAATGCTTGCTGCGCCAATTGTAAAGTGGTATCGGGTTTAAAAAACTGGTACTGCTCGGCCAGTTTCCAAAGTAAGGTTACCCGGTTACTGTCTTGCTTTTCCGATTGTAATAAACGTTGCAGGCTGTCTATATTAGCAGTTTGAGCCATGGCAGTGCTGCCGTAAACAATCAAAAAAATCAGGCAACAATATCGGCGCATGTGTTTATCAGTTAAGGTTTATAATTGCAAGTTATTGCTCATTATTGCAATTTTCAATTATATTTAATGTATTGCTGTTTTTAATTCCTGCCCATACCAATACATTAAATATGATCAGTTATGCCAGCCAGTAAAAAAATACTTTTTTCGCAATTATTGGAAAAATTTAAGAAAACCATGGACGGACACAAGCTGAAAAAGCAACCCCGGCTTGTACTTATTGTGATGGCCAATACCCACGATGCCCTTTTGAATATAGGTTGCGTAAAAGATGCCAAAGCTGTTAAAAAAGTATTTGCAGCTATCTGCAAAAATATCCATTACGATCTTTGTGCCATAGAAATTTCAGGACAGCATTATCACCGGGATCATTTAGAGCAAGCCATTGACAGCATTGTATTGCATAATGAAAATGATGTTGCGCTGTTTTATTATTCGGGCCACGGTTTCAGTTATAAAAAAGAAAGCCATCGTAAGTATCCGCAGGTAGACATGCGTCCTCCTAAGGAGCAGGTGGGATACAATAAAATTGACTTCATAGAAAAGCATACCGAAAACCTGGCCGTGATATTAAACATCATGCGTTTTAAAGGTGCACGTATCAATATTGCCATAGGCGATTGTTGCAATACCAATATACCTTTCAAACGTCCGCCGGATAGTGAAAAGGATATGTATATTGTAAAAGGTATCATGCCTCGGGTAAGCAAGACGCTCACCAAAAAATTGTTTACGGATCCAAAATATGCTGTTTCAATAATGGTATCATCATCACAGCATGGCCAGCCTGCCGTAACTGACCCGGCAATAGGCAGCATATTTACCCACCACTTTACCCGTGCACTGGCCAATACCATTTCTAACCAACCCAGGGGAAGTCAATACCTGCCCTGGCTTAAGTTGTTAAAGCAAACGGCCACCCAGGCATTTAAAGAAAGCAAAGGTTATGATATTGGTGGCGGAAAACAGGGAAACCAAAAAGCAGTGTTTGAGGTATTTCTTGATAAGGAATAATTTTTTATAAGTTGTTCTCTTTAAATATTATTAGGCAAAATTATTAATTTAAAATAGTAACGGCATTTTAAAGAAGCTGGTTTTTATGGGCTGGGTTTCACAATAAGCTATTTTATTTTTGTTATGGAATGTAGTGAAAACAGCGACTTTGCAAAAGCTCTAAATCGCAGTGTTGTTCAGTGCCCGAATTATTCAACTTTTGGTGTAAAGGAATCAGGGATAAATAATCTTGATGGGTTAGGAAAAGGACAACCCATTTCTAATATGAAGTTTTCAAAAAAAATAAAGCTAAGTAAAGTAGAATAGCCTGTCTTAATGGTTCTTCTTCAATCTTTCTTCAATACCCATATACATTGCTGTTGCAGTATGTTTTTATAAATAATTGCTTTTTCTTTTTTAAAACGGTACATCTGCCATTATATGAATTTTGCTACAAGTCTAATTACCTTTCTTCTAAAAATTCAGGAAGTCGGTAGATGAATGAATGTAAATGCTTTTATAGTTTAATTGCTCCCTGGATAGTTTGATCACTTTCATGGTTAGTGCATCTGTAACAATACCATAATAATAAAAAACTGGTGGCTTCCATTGGGCATGTCTGCAACTGGATTACCATGTGTAGTTGCATTTGCAATAAGTTTGGGAATTCTTAGATTGTTGAGAATAGTGCTATCAATAGGATTAAGAATTGGAGTTTTTACAGGAACTTTATTGGACAATTTTTAATACAGCATTATACGGAATGCTGTGGAGAACAATCAAAATATAAAAAAATGATAATCAGAGTAGCTAAAGTAGAAGATATACCGGCAATTCAAATAGTAAGAAATGCAGTGAAGGAAAATACTTTGTCTGACCCTGCCTTAGTAACTGACGAAGACTGCAAACAATTTTTAACGGTGAGAGGAAAAGGTTGGGTTTGTGAAATGAGTAATGAAATTGTAGGTTTTTCAATTGTAGACTTACAGGAAAATAATATCTGGGCTTTATTTGTAAAACCAGCATTTGAAAAACAAGGGATAGGCAAGCTGCTTCATGATATCATGCTTGACTGGTATTTTGACCAGACCAAAAAAAATGTTTGGTTGGGAACTTCGCCAAATACCAGGGCAGAAATATTTTACAGAAAATCTGGCTGGATAGAAATAGGTACACATGGAAAAAATGAAATTAAATTTGAATTGACTTATAAAGCCTGGATGAAAAATAAAGTGTTTTGATGTAATAAAAACTATAACACACATGATAAGTGATGCAAAAAATGTAACTGACTATATAAAAGCAGCGCCCGGTATTTAACCATTCACTGCTGTTAGGCTAAAGCCCTTATTGTTGTGTTCTTTTTTATCCCCGGCCTGAAGGCCGGGGCAATGCATAAAGGCCGGGCAATTTTAGAATGGCATTGCAATTCAATATGGCATGGGAAAAAGAAGAGAATAGAATGTCTCATCGGGTTTTGGTAAGAGTT
>JBBRFX010000090.1:0-15918 GCA_038241275.1 Chitinophagales bacterium | reverse complement strand
GCTTCATCGGTTTGTACTTTTAATTGTTGCTGTGCAATTTTGTTGTCCAATGATTGCAACTTTAATTCTCTACCCCTTGCCAATGCCTGTGCCTGTGTAATGGTGGTATTGGCCTTATTATTATACGCTTCAATACTTTGTTGCTTGGCAGTTATTTGTTGTTTTGTGCGCTCTAATAATTGCGGGTCAAAGTAATCTACTTTTACTTCTCCTAATTGCAAAATGGTATCCCCCACTTTCACAAAATCACCTTCATTTACATGCCACTTAATTACACGCCCTGCTATAATACTGTTCAACTCCTGTGGTCTTTGCTCCTGGCGTAAAGTGGTAATGGAGCCTTTTGCCCGTATGTTTTGTGTCCATGGTAA
The DNA here is from genome assembly GCA_038241275.1 of Chitinophagales bacterium. Taxonomy (GTDB): domain Bacteria; phylum Bacteroidota; class Bacteroidia; order Chitinophagales; family Chitinophagaceae; genus Ferruginibacter. Next base: position 15,547 of record JBBRFX010000090.1, on the reverse strand, counting down.
AAACATAATGGGTACGATCAAAATCAGCATTCCCCAAAGCCAAAACCTCACACTGCTTTTGCGATGTATTCTATATACTTTGCCAAAGGAAGTAAGCGGGCTGCTTCCGGATGCTCGCTCTATATCGCTGGTTAAATATTTATTCATTTATTTAATTTTTTGTGTATGGTTAGTTAACCATTTCACCATTATTATTCAGCATCAAAACTTTATCGCAATAGCTGCTTAGTTGTTCATCCTGCGAAGCAATCAACACAGTTGCTGTATCATCTTCTTTTATAAACTGAATGATGTTATTTTTAAATGGTTGCTCTAGGTGATCAAAAGGTTCTTCCAGCAGCAATAGGCGATGCTCACCCAATAGTGCACGCATTAGTAGAATGTTTTTGCGAACTTTATTAGAAAGCTTGTGTCCTACAGGCTGCAAAACAGTATCGTAGCCTTCATGGCAGGATTCAACAAACTCATTAAAGCCTAAAATGGCAGCCAGTTTTGATAGTTCTTGAGTGCTGATACCTTCATTACCCATGGTAATATTCTGCAGTAATGTACCTTGAAAAATATCCTGGCTACCCAGTAGTATTCCTGTGAGGTGGCGCAGGCTTTGTAACTCATAATTGCCAGCAGGTATGCTTTCTATTAAAATGTTGCCTTTATAATCAGTAAAGGCACCCGTAAGCATACGTAAAACAGTAGATTTTCCTGCTCCTGATACGCCTTTCAGTTGTACCATTTGTCCTTTGCCAATTGTGAAACTTATATTATTTAATACAGGTATTTCATTACTATAGGCAAAACTAACATTACTGAATTCCAAGGATACGCCTTCGTTTTTTGAGGGCAGGGATAAACTACCGCTTTGTTCTTTCTCTGCATCGGTAACAATACTCAATTTTTCTACCGATACCAATGCTTCATAGATAGAGTCCAGGTTCGTTATTAATTTTTCGATAGAAGCGATAATAGCGATAATAATAATATCTGCTGCTATAAACTGCCCAATATTTATTTGCTGGTTTAATAAAAGGTAAGATCCCAGTATTAGCATTGCCGCCGTTATGATTACCTTAAAAGAAATCAGGCTCCAAAATTGTGTAAGCAATATTTTAAAATGCTGTGTGCGTGCATCTAAATAACTACCCACTAACTCATCTGTTTTGCTGAGGTGGAGTGAAGTACCCTTTGTGTATTTAAAAGATTTTACAGTTCGGGCCACTTCCTGCAACCATGCAGCTACACCGTATTTATAGTTACTTGCAAGCATGGCTGTTTTTAGTCCCTTGGGAGAGGTAAAGCGAATAATAACCAAAACAATAAAAAGAAGGAATAAGCCAAAGGCAATAAAAACAGGATGATAAAAAGCCAGAAGTATCAGGCCCAGTAAAACCTGAATACTGGCCGCCGGAAGATCTACTAATAATTTATCCAACCCCTTTTGCAGGGAGATAGTTTCAAAATACCGGTTTACCATTTCGGGCAAATAATCCTTATCCAGCTTTTCGATATTTAGCTTTGGCAGCCTGTCTCCAAATTCAAGGGAATAGCGGACGAATAATTTTTGCTTTACTTTTTCAATTATCTGTAACTGCCTTATCTGTAGTAATCCATTGATGAATACACCAAAAACTACCATACCTATCAGTACAACTATAGAGGTTGATATGGCCCCTGCCATTACAAAACTGATAATTGATTGAATACCTAAGGGCAAAGATAACTGCACTAAGCCGCCAAGTAAGGCAAAAACATATATAACTACCATATCCTTCCGGTCCAGCAGCAGTATATTGCTGAGTTTAGCAATAGATTTTGTGATAGAAATACTTTTATCTGGCATTCTTAATTGGATTTATCATTAAATTTTTATTTTCTCTATACAAAGTTGAAATTTAACTTAATACGGATACTATCAATAGATTCACAAGATAATTGTTATTGCGGAAAATAATCCGCCTCGCAAAATGCCCCTAGCGTGAATAAAGACACCCATATGAAAATCCTCATAATAAATATCTGCATTAAAAGTGTTTCCTTCATTTACAATAGACACTTCCTTTATCAGTAAAGTTTTTTGATTCATTTTGTGCTGGCCCTTTTTAAACGGTCATTAATAGATTGCCCTAAACCAATATCAGGTAATAGTTCAGCAATGATTATATCCGGTTTTTGTTTATCCAGTTCATACAAGGCTTTATACAAGTTGGCAGCGGCTTCCTGAAGGCTGCCATTTATGCTAAGCACTTGCTTATAAGCAGCAGCAGATTCTACGGCAGGCTGCTTGAAATACAAGACTGCAATTTTTTTAGTACTATATTTTTGAATACTGTGGGCTACATTTTCTGATAGCAATAGCGGCGTTTTAGGAGCATAGTGATATTTCATCATTCCCGGACTATGGATTACTTTATCATCATTTACACGTTTTATGTTGGGATGAATTTCCTGCAATTGCTCAATCGTTATTGCGCCTAAACGATATACCAGTATGGTATCATTTTCAAAACCTACAATGGTAGATTCAATTCCGTTATTGCAAAAACCACCATCTAAAATATATGGAATATCTCCACACAATTGATTCATTACATGATTGGGATTGGTGGGGCTTATGCGGGTAAACTTATTGGCACTCGGTGCAGCTAACGGAAATGGAAGCATCTTCAACAGCTCTATACATAAGCTATGATGTGGAATGCGAACAGCCACCTGTGATGAATGAGCAGTAACAAAATCAGGGACAATTTCTTTTTTAGGAAGTATCAACGTTAATGGCCCGGGGCTAAAAGCATGAAGCAGCTGTAAAGCAATGTCAGGAACTTTTTTTGCTATGGAAGATAACTTATCTGCGCTGGCAATATGCACAATAAGTGGGTTGGTGAAAGGCCTGTTTTTTACTTCAAATATTTTTTTTACTACAGTAGAACTGAATGCATTACCGGCAAGTCCATAAACAGTTTCTGTTGGTATTGCTACCAACTCACCATTAATCAGCAGATCAAAAGCTTTATGAATATCCGATCCTATTTCAGTTTTATATGAGGTCATCTTAATTTATGGATTGCACCAGTCACACGAACCGGGGTCTTCCTGTTGTTTACCATTAGGGAAAAATTTCTCTTCCTGATGGCTACATTTTTTACATTCATAGATATAGGACAATGTGCTTCTGGTAGGGGCGTTGCATAAAGAGCAGGGAAGCCCTTTGATCAATTCTTTCACATCAAAGCCAGGTGTATTACATTGCCCGCATATGGATTGAATTGTTTTAATAAGTTGAAATGTGGCAAGCCTGATATTTTCCATTCGAGATGGATTGCGATGAGCCCGCATGTCTGTTTGCATTTCAATTTTTCCATTAGCTGAAATATTAAAAAAATAACGCAATGCAGCTTCCAGGCCGGCTGCTGTTGTTGCATCCTTAAAAATACAAGGCTGATCGTTTTCGTTTTTCTCCACTTTCAGTACTGCACCATATTCCGGAAAACCAATTATTGAAGCCAGCGCCCATGCCTCTTGCATAGTGGACACCGTTCCCTTTTTTATATTTGCGGCAAGTGACAAATATCTTCCGGATATTTCTAACTGTTTTTTTCTATCAATCAACAGCACAACCTCTGTGTTTAAAGGTATAAAAGGGCAATCAGGATGGGGATTAAAAGTACCCTCACTTGCAATGGCAATCTCTGCTTCAGGATAAAGTTCAAAAGCTTTTAAGATTTTTAATTTGGCCGTATTGTATTATGTATCGGGTCTTTCAATATCTCCGCTAAATGTGCCGAACTGATCCGTATCTACCTTAGTAGCTACTTCAATATCCAATCCAAAGCCGTCTTTAAACAGTGGCACAATTACATTTTCCTTCTTGTGTTTAGTAACAAGCAAAGCCTTACGATTGTAAAATAAATTCGTAGAATTTATCATTAATTATTAGAGGGTTGCTGTTAATTTATTAACCCTAAATATTATACCCCTGTACTGCCACCTTTGATAACGAATTGCTATATCAGTTAACATTAAAAGAATAGAATAACATCTTTATAGTATCTATTTATCAATAATTGTTATTTCTATTAAGCCATCAATTTTTAAATTTAGCCCTTCCTTTTCTGCAAAATCAAAAACTTCTTTTAATGAACCCTGTAGTTTTTTTAACGATTTTATCCGGGTTACTGATTTTGATAAATCTTTACCAAATCTTTCCTGATTACTAAAATTTTCCATCGTATGGTAATTAATCTTACTGCCAACAAGGTTTAAAAGAACCCGGCTAGCTTCGGAAGCTGTAAAAGTTCCGTCAATCAATTTAAAATTTTGTTTTCCTTTCATTTTATTTTGCTATTAATATTTCACTTTCAATTGCAATCTTTCCCCCTTGTTGTTCTATGTAATTCCTGGCATTATACAGGTCTTTTTGAAGCTGTTTAATTCTATGCTCACGCATTTTAATATCTTCTTCACTACTGTTATCAGTGATTTGAGTTTCGTGAAATTTTATTTTTACATGAACCATTTGAGTGATAAGCTCAATGGCTTCTTTTGCATTGAATTGCCCTTTGATTAGTTGGATAGTCATACTGATAAATTTTTATTGTCCCTGCCCTAATGAATATGCTTGCCTGCCATCAAATGAATAAAGATTTTCTGTTTTGATAGAATCGATATTCATCTTTTCGGCATCAGAAAGTAATTGAATAATATGTTGTTTACTTATCAAAACACCATCAGTAGGTTTAAACCTGCAACGCCAATGATCGGTACAAAAAGTTTCTTCAAAGCCTTCCGGCCAAACTTTAATACCCCTGTTGGTGATCATCATAAGTTTTACCTCATCTGTTTCTATCTTTTGTATTTTATCAGCCAGGTCATCAGGGTTAGTTCCATCCCAATGAACAAATACATCTACTCCAACAAGTTCTTTTTTACCCGGAGCTTTTCGCTTGTATTTCGGCAATTTCAAGGCAGAGCCTTTTGCATAAGAAACGGGTTTAAGCATCGCTGGCTGCTGGCCTAAATTGGCAATAACTGCCAATGCAAATTCTTTGGTTGTGAGCCTTTGCTTACTTGTTCCTTCTTTATAAATATCATAGGTATGGTTGCCTTCTTCTATAGTTTTAAGCCAGGCATTGTGCACTTTCTCTGCCACTTCAGTTTGTCCGATATGATTAAGCATCATAATAGCCCCCTGTAATAAACCAGAAGGATTCGCTTTGTTTTGTGCTGCTATTCGGGGTGCTGATCCATGAATAGCTTCAAACATGGCGCATTCCTCACCAATATTTGCAGAACCTGCCAGGCCAACTGAACCTGCAATTTGTGCGGCTACATCTGATAACACATCACCATATAGATTAGGCATCACGAGTACATCGAATGCTTCCGGGGTATCAGCCATTTTTGCCGCACCGATATCTATAATCCAATGCTCATTTTCTATTTCAGGATACTCTTTTGCTATTTCGTCAAATACCTGGTGAAACAAGCCATCAGTTTGTTTCATGATATTGTCTTTTGTAAAGCAGGTTACTTTTTTACGACCATATTGTTTTGCGTACTCAAAAGCATACCGCACAATTTTTTCGCATCCGGGGCGACTAATCAATTTAAGACATTGAACTACTTCATCGGTTTGTTGATGTTCTATACCTGCATACAGATCTTCTTCATTTTCCCGAATAATCACAATATCCATTTGAGGATGTTTTGTTTTTACAAAAGGGTGAAGACTCATGCAAGGGCGTACATTGGAATACAATCCCAAAAATTTGCGGGTGGTTACATTCAGGCTTTTGTATCCCCCACCTTGTGGTGTAGTAATGGGCGCTTTTAAAAACACTTTATTTCTCCGGATAATATCCCATGATTCCTGGGCAATACCGGCTGTATTACCAGCCAGGTAAACCTTTTCACCTACTTCTATTTCTTCTATTATTATTTTTGCCCCGGCTGCCATTATAATTTCCAGGGTGGCATCCATAATTTCCGGGCCTATGCCGTCTCCTTTTGCTACTGTAATTTTTGTCATTTTATATGAATTATTTTTTTTAAGAATTCAAAGTTGGCAACAAATAACCATATAGTTTTATTTAACTTTGTAATGTTTATTATAAAATATATTTATGAACTTTACTTTACATCAGTTGCAGATATTTTTAATAATTACCCAAACGCAAAGCATTACAAAAGCTGCCGAAGAATTACATTTAACGCAACCTGCTGTATCTATACAACTTAAAAATTTGCAGGAACAATTTGATATTCCCCTCACTGAATTAATCGGGAGAAAATTATACGTCACAGATTTTGGAAAAGAAATTGCCTTTGCCGCCGAAAAAATATTGGATGAAGTGTATGCTATTAATTATAAAACAATGGCTCACAAAGGACAACTTACCGGCCGTTTAAAAATATCGGTGGTCTCTACCGGAAAATATGTGATACCCTTTTTTTTATCTAACTTCCTGAAACGTCATCAAGGCATCGAATTATTAATGGACGTTACCAATAAAGCCAGGGTAATGGAAAGCCTGGAAAGAAATGAAGTTGATTTTTCCCTTGTATCGGTGTTACCGGAAACGATGAGCATAAAGAGTGTAGAGCTTATGCAAAATAAGTTGTACGTAGTAGCTAACACTGAGAATAAATATAGTAAGAAACCATACAGCAGTAATATTTTTGAAACCTTACCATTAATATACAGAGAGCAGGGCTCAGGCACACGATATGTAATGGAAAAATTTATTGAAAAGAATCACTTGCCGGTTAGAAAAAAAATGGAGCTCAGTTCTAATGAAGCCGTTAAACAGGCTGTGATTGCTGGTTTGGGATGCTCTATTATGCCTCTTATTGGTATAAAAAATGAATTGAATAACGGAGATCTGCAAATTATTCCGGTAAAAGGGTTTCCTATTAAATCTACCTGGCAATTGATCTGGTTAAAAAACAAAAATCTTTCACCGGTAGCAACTTCCTTTTTAAATTATATAAATCAGGAAAAAAATAATATTATTAAAGAGAAATTTGGATGGTTTGAAGGGTATTAAATCTGCTATTAAAAGCCCTCATTAATACTTTTCTGTATGACAAATCCTTCTTAAGATTCTTTACAAATAATACCGGAATATTTTCTATAGTCGTTTCAGCCTGCATACATAAGTGAAAAGACAGGGCTAAACTCAGCGATAAAACAGATGTATTTGTACTTGGTTTTCAAAATTGGAATTACTTATTAATGATGAAGCATAGATTGTTCATTATTTACAAGCTAATTAATAATAAACGCATCTGTAGTATTTTTTAATATTAAAACATAATGGTATCAACAGATATTTTAAAACATCAAAAAGATAAATGTGTCGCAAGGATCAAACCGTTATTATATTGAAATACATTTCTTCCACCAACTTCACGGGGCAACTGTACTATCTGGCTTAAAAAGCCAGCTTCTATCCTAACTTTTGAAGAAAAACGATAGCCTAACAAAACTCCTAGCCTGTTTTGATCAAAAACATTCTCATTTATATTTTTGCCAAAGCCAACAAACAGCTCATCGTAAACAGCAGCATAAGCTGTTTTGTCTGCAATTGTTTTTCCCTTTAATGGTATTTGCATTCGATACATGTAACGAAACCTGTTTACAAAAAAAAAGTCATCTTCCTTTGTCAATGCAGCATTGGAGTACCGGCCTATCCATCTTTGTTCCAGCATAAACCGATGGCTTAATTCTACCATACCTAATTTGTCATTTACAGTTGCCATTTGAAAGGCCCTGTGCTCGGTAAACTGTTTGCCAAAGCTGTTTATGGGTATATCGCCATAGTTAAAAGTTTCTATCCACGCATAGCCCAGGCGCAAGCTGAGTTTTTTATTTACCTGGTAATTGATACCGGTGCGCAAAAGACTTTGCTGTCTGTCTTTAATTACATTGTCTCTTCGCCATTGATATTCGGTATGAACTCCCCATTTTTTATTTAGTTTAAATGTGCCATTATAAACATACCAGCCAATATTATTATGGTCGCTTATCCTTGTGTTTTGAGCATTTATAACCGAATAGGTAAAAAGACAAAACACCAGGATATAGATAAAATATTTATGCTTTCGTTTCATGCATCGCTTATTGTATGAAATCTAATGTTCCATCTGTTAATCTGTAAAAAGCACCAACAATTTTCACTTCGCCTTTATCTTCCATTTCTTTCAATATCGGGCTTTTTTCCCTAATATTTTTTAAAGCCAGCCTCACATTATTTTCACAAACATGCTTTACAAAGTCATCGTTAGATGAAATTTTTTCGCCGGTAAAATCCTGGCTTATTGCTACTGCCGGTTTTATCTTGGCAAGCATAGCGGTGATGTTTCCAAGCTTCACATCATCAATAGCGCCTCTTACTGCTCCACAATGCTGATGCCCCATCACTAAAATTAATTTTGCCCCTGCCACTTTACAGGCAAATTCCATACTTCCCAAAAGATCTTCGTTTACAAAGTTGCCTGCTACCCGCCCTACAAAAATATCGCCAAGGCCCTGATCAAAAACGTCTTCTACCGGCACACGGCTGTCCAAACAACTTAATACAACAGCTTTTGGAAATTGTCCGGGAGCAGATTTTCTTGCCTGTTCACTGTGGTCTCTAATAGTAGTTGTGCCGGTTTGAAAACGTTTATTACCGTCTTTAAAGTCCTGTAAAACCAGATCTGGTGTAAGCCTGGACTGTTCTTCCTTAGACATTACGTGCCTTACAACTTGCGTTACTTCTGCTGCTGGCACAGGAGTGGCTATTGTTTCTGTTTTTTTTGTTGTCTGGTTGCAAGAGAACAAAAAGACTACTGTAGAAAGTAATACAATTGATTTAATTTGTCTTTTCATTTTTTAATTATAAGTTGCCTACTTTGTAAAACGGTTTTCGGCATGTCCGTGTTGGGGTGTTTTGTATTTTTGTTATCGCTTAATATTTGTGTAATCTTTAGCTTAGCTTTTTTAATAAAATGCCTGCGCTGCGGCAGCCGTCAATAAACTATAATGCGTTTGTAGTAATACTTTAACCAGTAAAGCTCCTCCTAACTAAGCATAAAGACTTTAAAAATGTAAAGCAGGCATTATTGTATGCTGTTTCTGGTTGAGTGCAAATTCGTATGCAACCCTTAATCCAACGATGCCCCTGGAATTATTAGCAGTTGACCAGCCCTCGTGTCTAAGGCTAATGTCAAAAACATTGTTGCCCAAATTGATTTTATCTCCCAGCCCCAGCGAATAGGAAAAGCCGGTACGGCTATTATCCCCCATAAAGAATATGGTACCTACTTCACCTGCTCCATAAAAGGAACCTAAATAATACCTTGCACCTATTTTCAGGGGAATGGCAGAAATGTCGGGATTATTAATGTTTGAGCTGTTCTTTCCTGCCATAAAATAATACCCTCCGCTGATAGTTGTGCTTGTGTGTTTGCTAAAAATATATTCACCCTTTAATGTAAGCCCTGCACCAGTTTTGTTAGTAGTTGTTAATTTGGATTCTGGAAATAGAACCTCTGCACCAAGGCTACCGGATAATGTTTTAATGCTATAAGCCTGTGCCACACAAAGATTACTATTGAAAGAAAAGATTAAAAGTATAAGTGTTGTAACTATTGTTGTTCTCATTTGAAATAATTTAAAACTGATTCTTGTAAAATGTGCACTGCACTCCATCACTGGCCAATTAGCATTGGCGCTTTGCCGTCTGTAATTATAACCTTTGCATTGGGCGATTTAGACAGCTGATTAAAGGCCTCTATACTTCTGATCTTTATTATTTCGGGTGTTAAACCTTCGGCTATTATTTTTTGTGCATCTCTGGTTCCCTTGGCTTCAATGATAATTCTTTCTACTTCCAGCCTTTGTTCCTGTAATACAAATTCCATCCTCATGGCATCTTGCTCTGCCTGCAGTTTACGTTCTATAGAACTTGATAAACCTTCGGGTAGCTGAATACTTTTCATTAAAACAGATTCAATTACTATTCCCTGTGTATTCAAAGTTTCACCCATTTTATCCTTGATGGATAATTCTATATTCGACCTCATGCCTGAATGCATATCCTTGGCAAAGAATTTTGAACAGACATCAGCAGATGCAGACCTGAAAACATTTGCAATGATTGATTGGTAGTTTAAACCTAATGTTCTTATCACAGCCGGTACTTTTTCCTGGTCTAATCTGTATAATATAGAGATTTGAGAATTAATACTTAGCCCCTCCTTGCTAGGCAGATTGAGCGATAATTCGAGGTTATTGGTTTGAATAGATGTTTTAACTACTTTACTCGTAAAAGGATTATACAGTACAGTGCCCTGTGAAACTATGTTGTCTGATAGTTTGCCCAGTTTTTGCTTTACACCTACTTCCCCCGGCCTAATAACTGCACAGCTTGATATTGAAAGCACTGCAACAGCTATCATTAAAAATAAGGCTGATAGGCATAGCCTCGAAAAAGTATCTGTTTTAGTCGTTATTTTACTTTGAGGATTATCAATATGATAAGCCGTTTCCGATTTTGTTCTGTAAATCTTTCTCATCTTTTATTTGTTTATAATTGTTTTTTATAAAATGAAGCCATTACAAATTTTTTATTCCCCGAATTTGCTATCCTTAATAGTTTTTATTTTTATTATGTAAAGATAGTAGTATATCTATACATAATAGTATTACTATCATAATAAATTGTTAAGCTATTTTATTTTTCTAAAAGAATATTAAAGGCTCTATCTTTATATATTCTTAACATCGGAAAGTTTAATTATGGAAGTTCAGTTACAGATAAAAATGAATGAAAAGCTATTTCTCCGAAATCCGGTAGAAACTGAACTGGGTAGAAAAATTATTCAATATGGCATCCAGTTAATTCATGAAATTGGATTTGAATCATTCACTTTTAAAAAACTGGCAGAAGACATTGGTACTACTGAAGCTGGTATTTACAGGTATTTTGAAAACAAACACAGGTTGCTCATTTATATTACCGCCTGGTATTGGGGTTGGCTACAATACCGTGTAGTCTTTAACACTAATAATATTAAAGATCCGGCCGTTAAACTTAAAAAAGTAATTCAACTGCTGGCTACTACTGTTGTAGACGATGATAAAACAATACACATTAATGAAGACCTGCTGCACCAGATTATAATAGCTGAAGGCTCCAAGGCTTATTTAACCAAACATGTATTGGAAGATAATATGGAGCAGTTATTTAAGCCGTACAAAGACCTCTGTGCAGTTATTGCCGATATAATTTTAGAATATAACCTCAAGTATAAATACCCAAGATCGCTGGCAAGCACCATTATTGAGATGGCACATTTGCAAAATTATTTTATGAACAATCTTCCATCTCTTACCGATTTTGGTAAAAGCAAAGATGAATTGAAAGTGGTTTCCTTTTTGGAGGATTTGGTGTTTAGCAGTATAAGAAAAAAATAATTTTTTTTGGGAAGATGTAGAATTTACAAAAGGGCACAACGGCGGGATGGCTTCGGAACGGTGAGTTTAGTGCTTCTATGAAATGTGTTGCAATGTGCGATAGGTCGCAGAGATTTTGCATTGAATGTAAGATATAAGGGAACGGAATTTTTAAACAGGCAGGTAACGTCAGACTATGAAAAATTAAGGCTAATAATGAATATAAAAGGTTACCTGTTGGAGAAAAATCTCATAAAGGTTATGCTCAATGGCCCTATTTAGCTTTTACAGTCTGACGATAGGGTATTGCTGCAGGTAGGGGATTCATTGCTCCCCAAGACTTGGAACTCAAGCCGATTGAAAAAATAAAGTATAAGATAACGACAAAAAGCTAAATAGATTTTCGTCCGCCATAAACTCTGATGAGAGTGAACTTGACCCGTCTTAAAAGTTTATTTGTATTTTTACCCTAAACACAGACTTATGAAAATGGAAAAAGCAATATTGGCAGGTGGATGTTTTTGGGGAGTGGAAGAACTTGTTCGAAATCTTGCCGGTGTGCATAAAACCGTGGTGGGATATACAGGCGGCGATGTGCCCAATGCAACCTACCAAAACCATGGCACCCATGCAGAAGGCATTGAAATTATATTTGATCCTGCGCAGCTATCTTACCGCAGTTTGCTGGAATATTTCTTCCAGATTCATGACCCCACCACTTTAAACAGGCAGGGTAACGACAGGGGTTTGTCTTACCGCTCTGCCATCTTTTACCTGGATGAGGCACAAAAGGAAACAGCCCAAATACTCATCAACGAAATGACTGCATCCGGCAAATGGCCGGGACCAATTATTACAGCCATAGAACCTGCTGCTGATTTCTGGAACGCCGAAGAAGCACATCAAAATTACCTACAGAAAAATCCTTATGGTTACACCTGCCATTTTTTAAGGCCAGGCTGGACATTGTAATAGTTGCCTGCTTTACCAGTTTTTTACATTAGTTTAATGTTGTTTGCCGTCTCAGTGGGTTTTTTACCAAACTAAACTTCAACATACAACGGATAAATGGTAAAACCCAGATCTGTGAATGACCATCAGGCTAAATAAGTTGCAATACAAATCATTAAAATGTATCGGAACAAAATGCTTTACTTCATTTAACTGGAAGAATGAAGTGCCGCTATGTTCATAGTATGTGAAGTTATTTGCCAATTGCCATAGCTTTATTGTATTTCAAGGTTCTGCGGTATTACCAGGTGCTTCCCTGTCAATACCGTAAGCTTTGCATTTTTCAGCAGGTTCTGCGGCACATCCAAAATACATTGTCCTCCCACGGCATTATCAATAATAATTTCTTTACAGCCTGGCAGATCAAGTGCTGGCATCGCATTATTTTGCCAGTTGGCAGCATTGCTCCAGTTGCCATTGCCAATAAAGCGGTAGATAATAGAAGGCACTGCAGATGTAGTTACCGTATCGGTCAATGCTGAACTCCAAAAACCATTGGCATCTTTAAACTGAAGATGAATGCGATTTTCACCCACGGTAAGGCATCCCATATCAATGTTGATATTTAACAAAAAAGGATTCTGTGGCGGGGTGCTATGTATAACCATCTTTGTTGCATCCTCATTATTGTACCAGTACCGGTAGCCGGAAACAACATTTGTGGTTACACCAATAGCTGCAGATTTATAAAAGAACTGGCTTAGGGTACTGCTCCATTGGCCAATGGTATCTGCAAAGCGCAGGTGCAGTGTATGCAAGCCATCAGGCAAAGAAGTGGTACTCAACAAATCAGTTACAGAAACGATTGGCTGTATTGCGATTGCTTTGCTGACCGCACTGTCAAAATGATCATCAAACCAATATTGCATTTTACTCAAGGCATTATTTGCCGTAACAGCAGCAGTGCTTTTATAAACAAACTGGCTAAGGGTACTGCTCCATTGATTGCTGTTATCCCTGAATCGTAGATGAAACAAATGCAGCCCATTGGTTAAGGCAGCAGCGCTTACTGCCAGCTCCAGGTTGAGTATACCTGTTTCTGTTACTGTTTGTAAAGGGGATCCTGCAAAGTTATTGTCAAACCAATATTGATAAGCATTAATGCTTGTGGTAGATGAAATACCTGCAGCCACTTTATAAAAAAACTGGGTGATAGTTGAAGAGAACCTGGCACTGTCATCTTTAAAGCGCAGGTTAAAACTATGCAGGCCTTGCGTAAGTGAAGCTGCTGAAATCGAGGTGTTGAGGCTGTACTGCGCTATCGGCGTTACCGACTGTTGTTGCCTTACAGCAAAACTCCCATCAAACCAATACTCGTAACTGCGGATGGTATTTTGCCCCCAACCAACTGAGTGGAAGAACAAAAAAGTAATGAAAAATATCTTTCGCATAACCAAACTTTTTTATTGTTATTGATTTTGTGCAGCCACTTTTACCTGCACCTGTATAGCTCCATTGATGTCAGTATTCTCTGCAATAGTTTTTGTTTGTATATGTGGATTTAAAGGTATGCTGCCTTCCTTCCATGGTTTTATAGAGCCATACAAACCCACTTGTAGCGCATCAGTACCATTATAATTGGCGGGTGTTATTAAATGATAATTATTGGTGTAAGTAAACCCATCATTGACATAGCTTACAAAAATATCTGCTGCAGTAACATTAAAATAATTACCCGAAAAAAAATTATTGATCATACCTGGTGGTGTATTGGTAAAAATATTATTCAGTACCTGGTTACTGGTAGAACCAACAAAATCAAATAAAGGTCTAAAGAAAATATTGTTTCGGATAACACATTGATTGGTGTTATAAATACTTCTAAACATACCATTATACGTGTCATCGCCGCCCAAAAAAACATTATTCGTAATCAGAGAAGATTCAATATTATAAATGACTGCCAAAAAAATATTATTGGCAATGACGAACTGTAAGCTATTGGGACAATTTATTGCACCAACGAGTACACAATCTTTTAATAAAACATTAATGCAGGGGTTTATCCGGCCGCCCGGCATGTTGATGGCACCGTTGATATAAACCCTGGTAATACTTATATTACTTGCTGAAAAATTATCGCCTGTAGTTATACTTCCGTTTAATTTGAAGCCGGAAAAAAAACTGCCATCTGAGTTTTCGCCAAGGGCAATATCACCACTGATAACAGTTGTAAGCGTAGCAGCGGATGAATCGGGATGATGGCCTGCACCAATTATCATCAATTTTTTATCGAAACTTGCAGGTGGTGCAAAAAAGCCACCGGGTAAATAAATAGTATCGCCATTTACAGCGGCGGTATAGGCTAATTGTAAAGCAGCATTTCCATAATAGCTACTGGCTGTACCATTGTGTTGCAATACTGCTGCAGACTGGGCGGTAACCGCTTTTGAACCCAAAATCAATAATGGAATGAGAAAGAATTTTTTCATAAAAAATGTTTTAATTGTTTTGTGCTGCCACTTTTACCTGAATATTGAGTTGCCCGTTTACATCCGGCTGCAGTGGAATTGTTTTTGATTGTATGTGTACATTGGGAGGTACTGCTCCGGCTTTGTAAGGATAATAGCCGCCATAGATACCTGCCTGCAGGGCATCTGTTCCGGGAAAACTGCCGGGGTTTTGCAGGTGATAATTATCCGTGTAAGAAAACCATACGGTACTATTTACAAAGAGTGCGGCGTAGGGCTGTGATGGATAATTATTTATCCAGGTATTGTCATCAGCAGGTAATGCTAAGGGAAATACACTGTTTCGAAAGGTATTGAATTGACCCGGTCCCAGGCTTTCAAACATATTGTTTTCAATAAGAGAATAACTAATGCCCGACAAAACCCCGATCTTGTTGTTCCTGATCCATGCAGCGGAAGCAATACCAATCAGTGCGTTGATGATGTTGTTGAAAATCCTTATATCAGATGAGTAATTAATGTAGAGTGTACTTATGGCATTTTGATACAACAATACATTCCTGCAATTGTGTGCCAAATCAAAATCACCATTGAAAGCGACAGATCCTGCATAGCACCTGTATATGATCACACTATCTATCCTGCTATTGTGTTGAAAAATAACATTGCCTGTTATATTTAATCCCTGAAG
>JBBRFX010000089.1:0-15975 GCA_038241275.1 Chitinophagales bacterium | reverse complement strand
GATAAATATGATTACGCCTAAAAACATCCCAATACCGGCCGCAACAAAGGCATATTTCCAACCCCAGATAATGATGATTGCTGCACTGAAAAAATTACAAATAAAGGCACCCACATTAATGCCCATGTAAAAAATATTATAGCCCTCATCTTTCCTGTGCACATACTCGGGCGTAGAATATAAATTACCCAACAGCGTACTTATATTTGGTTTAAAAAAACCGTTGCCAACTATCACCAAAGTCATAGATAGATATAGCATTGGCAGGCTGTGTATGGCCATCAAACAATAGCCCACGCCCATCATGATACCTCCTGCAATAATAGATTTACGATAACCAAAATATCTATCGGCCAGTAAACCGCCAATAAAAGGAGTAAGAAAAACAAGGGCGATAAACGTTCCATAAAGATCAGAAGCTTCGCTGTTGGTCATGGCAAAACCATGTTCTACATTTTTAAGGTAGAGTAAAAATATCCCGATCATCAAATAGTAGCCGAAGCGCTCCCACATTTCGCTAAAGAAGAGGTAAGGAAGTGCTTTGGGGTGTTTGGCAGCAGTGCTCATGTGTCGAAAATTTTGAGTTGGGAAGATAAATAAAAAGGCGATCCAGTTGATCGCCTTCCTTGCTATTTAAAACTTGTTATCGTATGCCATGCATCATCTTCTTTAATTTGGGTGTGAGCATAAATAGGAGAATGGAAGCAATACCACAGAGTACAACAAACACCATGAAAAATTCATAGAGGTTGTGGATGGTAACACCGGCAAATGTGGGATTATAAGACCTGATTTTATTTTCCGCAAGCAGCGCTAATTGTTCTGTAGTAGGAGTGATGGTTTTGTCTAAAACAGCTTGCAAGTCTATACCCAGTTCCTTTGCTTTTGTAAATTTATCGCCGGTAGCTGGAAGTATTGATCCCAAGGTGCCAGCAAGGGCATAGCCAGATGCATTCGACAGAAAAAACACACCATACAAAAGGGAGGAAAATCTTTTTGGTGCAAGTTTGCCCACCAGTGAGAGACCAATAGGTGACAAACAAAGCTCACCAAATGTTTGAATAAGATAAAGTAAGATTAACCAATGGATGGCTAGCAATCCAGCATTGCCCAGATCTTTAACATTATTAGCAATGATAAAATAACTTACAGCAATCAATGCTAAACCAATTGCCTGCTTCACCGGCGAAATAGGCTCTTTTCCTCTTGCTCTAAGTTTGTCCCATAAAATGCTAAATGGTATTGCAAACATAATAACGAAAATGCCATTAAATATTTGCACCATCGATGGAGGCATTTCCCAGCCAAAAAAGTTTCTGTCAGTTTGATTGTTTGCAATAAATGTTAAAGAAGAACCCGCTTGTTCAAAGGCTGCCCAAAAGAAAATTATGAAGAATGAAACAATGTAAATAACCAGTACTCTGTCTCTTTCTATTTTGGTAAGTGAACTGTCTGAAAGAATTAACCCCGCCAGGGAAATACCGCTGGCGTAGATAATAGAATAAATTACATTTTGCCCAACTACATAAAAGAATAATAAACCAAGGCCAATGAAGGCCGCAACAGCAAGGGAGAGAGCCTTATTTGAAAAAACTGCTTTTTGTGCTTCACCTTCTTCAAAATCTTCTGAATTATTTTTGGATGGCAGTCCGCCAATGGGTCTCCCTTCCGGAGTAACCACGTACTTGTCTTTTAATAAAAAGAAAGTTGCCGTGCCGATAAGCATTGCAATAGATGCAGCAAGATAGCCCCATTTAAAAGCGTAGATGTTTCTTACACCATCAACTACCACATCGCCTATCAGGGGGCAAATGAGTTGCCCTAAAAAAGCACCGAGGTTAATGCCAAGATAAAATATAGTGAATGCGGTATCCAGTTTATTTCTTTCAGCTTTCGGGTAAAGGTTACTCACCATACTTGAGATGTTCGGTTTAAAAAAACCGTTCCCTAATATAATTGTGCCCAGTGCGATGTAAAGTAGAGTCCTCGCCAGTTCTAAGTCTGAGCTGAATATACTTGCACTAAAGAATAATAATAATTGGCCAACAGCCATTAACAGCCCACCAAAAATGATACACAACCTATTACCCAAAAACTTATCTGCAACAAACCCACCCAGCATGGGTGTTAAATAACACAAACCAAGAAACCCTCCGTAAATTATGGAAGACTGCTCCTCGCTCATCATTAATGCATTAACGATGAATAGCGTAAGAATCGTCCGCATTCCATAAAAGTTAAACCTCTCCCACATCTCAGTACCAAATAGTACCCATAACCCTTTGGGATGACTTTGTTTAATTGCTTGTTCGCTCATGTTTGTTATTTAAAAATAAATTAATGGTTAATTTGATGCCCCCAAAATAGTGAAATTTTTTAAACACAACATAAAATCCTTTCTTTAAAACAAACCGCAGTTTTAATAAATAATATATGAGCGGTATATTATCTAATAAATAAACGACATTCATATTGTTTGTGTGTTTAATTTCGCCTACAACTTATTAATCCCAATTCAATCTTTTAACCAAATGAATATCCTAATTGTTGGAGCAGGTGGCAGGGAACATACCTTAGCCTGGAAGTTAAAACAAAGTCCAATTTGTAAAAATTTATTTATTGCTCCCGGAAATGCAGGGACATCCCAGTGCGGAACAAACCTGGATATAGCTGTAACTGATTTTAAAAAACTGGCTGCTGCCTGTTTGTTAAATGAAGTGAACATGTTGTTGGTAGGCCCGGAAGAACCACTGGTGAAAGGGATATATGATTTTTTTAAAAATACTCCGGCAACACAACACATTCATGTAATTGGTCCCCCGGCCGAAGCCAGCCAACTTGAAGGAAGTAAAGCTTATGCAAAAGCATTTATGCAGCGGCACCAGATACCAACAGCAGCATATAAAGAATTTACGGCCGAAAATTTTGACGATGGGCTACAATATATTCAGCAACACCCTTTACCCATTGTATTAAAAGCCGATGGCCTTGCAGCAGGCAAAGGCGTATTGATTTGCCATTCGCAAATTGAAGCGGCTGCAGAATTTGAATTGATGATTCACAGAAATAAATTTGGAGAAGCGGGTACCAAAGTAGTAATAGAAGAATTTTTAAAAGGCATTGAAATGAGTGTATTTGCACTTACCGACGGAAAAAATTATGTGCTGCTGCCGGAAGCTAAAGATTATAAAAGAGCCGGCGAAGGCGATACCGGTTTAAATACAGGCGGTATGGGTGCAGTGAGTCCATTGCCCTTTTTTGATGAAACCCTCAAACAAAAAATCATAGACAGGATTATTGAACCAACGGTAAACGGCTTGCAAAAAGAAAACCTGGAGTACAAAGGATTTATATTTTTTGGTTTAATGATAGATAATGGAGAACCAATGGTAATTGAATATAACTGCCGCATGGGCGATCCGGAAACAGAAGTAGTGGTACCAAGGTTGAAAAATGATTTGGCAGATTTACTACTGGCCACAGCAGAACAACGTTTAAACGAAATAACCATTCATTTAGATCACCGCTCTGCTGTAGCAATGGTTGCCGTAAGTGGTGGTTATCCCGGAGATTATGAAAAAGGACTGGTAATAGATGGATTAGGCGAACATGAAACTACTGACAGTTTTGTATTTCATTCGGGTACCAAACAAAAGGGAAATGATGTAATAACCAATGGTGGCCGAGTTCTTGCTATTACCTCGTTTGGAAAAAATATACAGGAGGCAGCTTTAAAATCCAAAGACTTACTCAGGAATATTCATTTTGATGGTATTAATTACCGCCGGGATATTGGCTATGAATTTGAATGATTTTTTGGCGATTATAACATAAACGTATAAACGAAAAATTGCATCACTTATATATTCATAAAGGCGGAAAGCTAAATTAATTAGTAAAAGCCTTTGTTCATAACCTTTACACGATTTAGACTAAAGACTATTTGTTTGATAAATAATTTTTTTAGCGTTGTTAAATCCAATATTTTACATCAACTTTGCCAGCATTCACACACACACAAGATTTCACATAAAATAACATGGGAATTTTTAATTTTTTCACTCAAGAAATTGCAATAGACCTTGGAACCGCCAATACCCTTATCATACACAATGATGAAGTAGTGGTAAATGAACCCTCCATTGTTGCCTTAGACAGAAACAATCCAAAAAATTTACTGGCAGTGGGTACAAAGGCATTGATGATGCATGAAAAAACCCACGAAAGTATCCGCACCGTTCGCCCGTTGAGAGATGGTGTAATTGCAGACTTTAATGCAGCGGAACTGATGATCAGGGAATTGATAAAGCTTGTATATAAAAAGAAACCCTTATTTGCTCCAAGCTGGAGGATGATGATTTGTATTCCCAGCAGTATTACAGAGGTAGAAAAACGTGCCGTAAGAGATAGTGCAGAGCAGGCTGGCGCCAAAGAAGTTTATTTGATTCATGAACCAATGGCTGCGGCTTTGGGTATAGGTATAGATGTAGAAGAACCAGTAGGTAATATGATTATTGATATTGGTGGTGGTACTACCGGTATTACTGTAATTGCGCTGGCGGGTATTGTTTGCGATCAAAGTATTCGTATTGCCGGAGATGAGTTTACCGCAGATATTATGGAAGCACTTCGTCGTTATCATAGTTTATTAATTGGAGAACGTACTGCAGAGCAGATAAAAATACAGGTGGGCGCAGCCATGAAAGACCTGGAAAATCCACCGGATGATATTCCCGTAAATGGCCGTGATCTTGTAACAGGTATTCCCAAGCAGGTGATGGTAAGCTACCAGGAAATAGCAGAAGCTTTGGATAAAAGTATTTTTAAAATTGAAGAAGCTATTTTAAAAGCACTGGAAACCACCCCTCCGGAACTGGCTGCAGATATTTATCGTCGTGGGCTGTACATTACAGGTGGTGGTGCATTGTTGCGTGGCCTTGATAAGAGGCTGGCCGCTAAAATTAAACTGCCGGTGCATGTGGCAGACGATCCGCTGAAGAGTGTAGTAAGAGGAACAGGAATTGCCCTGAAGAATTACGACCGTTTTCCTTTTGTAATGAGATAACTCATTGAACATAAAAATTTATAAATTCTAAATTCTAAACAGGCTCTTCTATTTAGAATTTAGAATTTTAACTTTAAACATTCTTCGCCCGGTGCGTAATATCTTTCTATTCATCCGCCGTTATTTCAACTTCCTGGTGTTTCTGATATTGCAGGTGCTTTGTATTGTAATGATTGTTCAATACAGCAAATACCACCAGGCTATGTTTGGAAACAGTGCCAATCGTATTACCGGAAAGGTAAATGCTCAATATGATCGTATTGAATATTACTTTCAGCTTAAAAGAACAAACGACTCACTCGTAAAAGCCAATGAGACCCTGTACAATAAATTGGCTTCCAATTATAATTTACCGGATAGTGGCAGTAAGCAAATGATAGACAGTATCAGGATAGATTCAATTTTGCAATACCGTAAATTTAATTACATCAATGCAAAAGTGGTGGCCAATTCTGTTACCAGCCAAAGTAATTTTGTTGTATTGCAAAGTCCTCAAATAGCTCAAATGCGGGTTGGGATGGGTATTGTTGGGCCCAATAATGAAGTGGTGGGAGTAATAACAGATATTAGCGGAGAATTTGCCGTAGTAATGAGCCTGCTGCACAAAGACAGCAAAATAAGCGGTAAATTATTAAAAACGGGCGAAACCGGTACCATTAGCTGGGATGGTAAATATCCCAACCTGGTAACTTTAACCGGTATTCCTAAAAGCACCAAAATTGCCAAAGGGGATAGCGTTATCACCAGTGGATTTAGTACCGTTTTTCCAAAGGGCTTATTGCTGGGAAGGGTAGATGAAGTGTACCTGGAAACATCTACCAACAATTATAAAATTATTGTGCGTACTGCTGCCAATTTTCACAACCTGGAATATGCTTATGTCATTAATAATTTGCAGCAGGCTACTATTGAAAAATTATTGGAAAAAGCAAAAATCAACAGTAAGTAACAGGATAGCTCATGAGTAGTATATTAAAAAATATTCTTCGATTCACTTTATTTATACTGGTACAGGTATTTGTGCTGGACAGGATACACCTGCATCAAATGGTTACGCCTTATGTTTATTTTTTATTTATTCTTTGGTTACCTTTTAAAATACAACGTACCTGGTTAATGTTGATTGGCTTTGCATTAGGATTTGCTTTGGATAGTTTTCGTCATCAACCCGGTTTTCATGCCGCAGCCTGTGTGCTGATTGCTTACATGAGGCCCTTTTTAATTAATATGCTTATTCCGCAGGAAGGATCTGAAACTAATTACGAAGAGCCCTCCATAACCAGTATGGGAGGCCTTTTGCCCTATTCTATCTATGTAGGATTTTTTGCTTTCTTACACAATGCCTGGTTGTTTTTGCTGGAAGCATGGCAGTTTGGAAACTTCTGGTATTTTCTGGTGAAAACTGTTTTGAGTACTGCTATTTGTTTGCTGCTTTTTTTAATCACCGATCTTATATTTGTGCGTAAACAAAAGTTTAGAACAAATACAATTTAAGTACAGAACTTTGAAAAGGTTAAAAGGTTAATGTCCTGAACCTTTGAAACCTCTTAAACGTTTGAATCCAAAAAGAACCTTCACCAACAATTATCCGGGATAGAAAAATGTCTGTATTTAACCAGTCTAGAAGAAATGTAATTCGCCTGATATTTGTCAGCATGATTGTCATTATTATCATCCGGCTGTTTACATTACAGGTATTCTCATCCAAGTATAAAATAATGGCCGATGACCAGGGGATGTTTCGCAAAGTGGTTTACCCCGACAGGGGAATTATTTACGATCGCAAAAGCAGGCCCATACTCCGCAATACTATTATTTATGACCTGATGGTAACCCCCGGCAAAATAAGAGGCACGGATACCACTATGCTGTGTAATATCCTTGGTATTGATACCGCAGAGTTCAGGAAGCGAATCATAACTGCCATCATTAAAAATAAAAGTTATCGCCCCTCTGTATTTGAAGCATTGCTAAGCGAAGAGAAAATGGCAAAGCTGAATGAAAATATGTACAAGTTTGCGCCGGGTTACTATCTGCAGGAGCGCCCTGTAAGAGATTATCCTTATGATGCGGGCGGCAATATTCTTGGTTACTTATCGGAGGTAGATACCAACTTCCTTAAAAAACATCCCGATGAGGGATATGTTTCCGGAGATTATGCAGGCAAAACCGGGCTGGAACTTTCTTACGAACGGGTGCTGATGGGTAAAAGAGGAATAGAATATTACAAAAGAGATAATAAAAACCGGTTGACCGACCGTTGGGAAAATGGCCAATACGATACGATTGCCATTGCCGGCCAGAATATGCACACTTACCTTGATATAGAATTACAGGAATTAGGGGAAAAATTGATGGAAAATAAAGTGGGTGCAATTGTAGCCATCGATCCGCAAACAGGTGGTATTCTTGCAATGATAAGTGCACCCACGTACAAACCAAGGTTACTCACAGGGGCCGAAAGAAAAAAACATTATACCGAGTTATTATTGGATCCACGTATTCCTTTTTTAAACAGAACCATTGGTGCAAAATATTCGCCTGGCTCTACTTTTAAAACATTGCAGGGTTTGATAGGCCTGCAGGAAGGAGTGATTACTGCCAGCACCACTTTTTCCTGTAGTGGTGCATTTTATGGATGCGGCAAACCTATGCGTTGCCTTGATCCGGGTGTATGGTCGCTCCGGGGTGCCATTACCCATAGTTGTAATACTTATTTTGCCAATGTAATGCAGCGGGTTATTAATAATCCTAAATACCCAAGTGTAGATAGCAGTTTAAATGCATGGGCCGGTTATATGCGTGCTTTTGGGTTAGGAAGAAAGCTTGGTGTAGATCTGCCATCAGAAAAAAGCGGAAGCATCCCTACAGCCAAAACCTATAATAAGATTTATGGCGAAGGGCATTGGAACTTCTGCACATTCCGATCGGTGAGTATCGGGCAGGGCGAGGTGGAAACTACCATACTTCAGGTGGCCAATGAAATGGCTTACCTTGCCAATAAAGGATGGTATATCACTCCACACCTGGTAGATTCTATAGAAAGCGGTGATGAATTTGGACTGCTAACTGCTTTTAAAGAAAAACATACAGCTTTAAATATTGCCGATAGCCTTTTTGAGCAGGTGCATGATGGCATGCAGGGTGTAATGGATGGCGGCACCGGGCGTTATGCACAGGTACCGGGCATTGTAGTGTGTGGTAAAACCGGCACCGTAGAAAATGCCTACAAAGGCGTTAAACAAAAAGATCATGCCTTTTTTGCCGCTTTTGCTCCCCGTAAAAATCCACGTATAGCCATTGCCGTTATTTGCGAAAATGCCGGCTTTGGTTCCACCTCTGCTGCACCCATCGCATCGCTGATGATTGAAAAATTTTTGAAAGACTCTATTGTAGGAAAGGAACGTAATGCAAAAGTGGAACAGATTGCTAATATGAATTTATTGCCACCAAGATTGGTAAAAGAAATCAGGGCAAGAGATTCTATCATGCATAGAAGAGATTCTGCTTATCTAATGGCAAAAGGATACATAAAAATGGTAAGGGATACCACCGGCCTGGAAAATGATGATGTAGAAAACGAAGACCTGGATAAAATAAAGAAGGAAAAACCCGGAAAAAATGTGCCGGTAAAAGATACCAGTGTTGCAGCTACCAATGCAATATTGCCCAATGAAAAAAGAAAACCTGCTACAGCAGATACAACGGATAAAAATAATTAATAAAATAATTCAAGCTTTATGTCTCATCAAAAACCCATGATATCAAAAGGTATTGATTGGGTAGTTATATGGCTATATGCCATCATCGTAAGTATTGGGCTTATTTGTATTTTTTCTGTAGAGTTTAAAAGCAACGACCAGTTTTTTCAAAGTCTTTTTGCCTTTAAAAAAAATTACAGCAAGCAGATGCTCTTTCTATGCATCAGTGCCATACTTGCCATTTTTATATTACTTACAGATAGTAAATTTTTTACAGCTACTCCCAATATCCTCTACATACTCGGCATCTTGCTTATGATGGCCACTTTTGTAGTGGGCAAAGATGTGAACGGCTCCCGGAGTTGGATACCGCTCGGCTTTATGAACCTGCAGCCTGTAGAAACCTGTAAGATATTTACTGCTCTTGCATTGTCTAAATACCTGGCTCAACCAGATACTGATTTTACAAAAACCAGATCGCATGCTATTGCTGCAGGCATTTGTTTTTTGCCAATAGTATTTTCTCTCTTGCAAAATGAAACAGGACTGGCACTGGTATATTTTGCTTTTTTACTACCAATGTACCGGGAAGGGCTACCCGCAGGTTATCTTATTATTGGAGCATCCCTTGGCATTTTACTTATTATAACTTTATTGATACCCACCATGCCGTTGCTGATTGGGCTTGGTGTAATTGCAGTAGCATCTATCTGGTTCATGAAACGAAAAATAAAACGCAACCGAAACCTGCTCATTATTATCATCAGTATATGGGGTATCAGTTCTTTGTTTGCAGGGGTGGCGGTTCCTTTTTTATTTAAAAGTGTATTTCAAAAATACCAGGCAGACAGGATATTTAGCCTGGTGGGAAGAGACAATCCTTTTATAGAACAGGGCAGTGCAGATGATCCGGATGCAGCCGCTGCAGCAAAAAAGAAAAAAGGCGATAAAGAAAACTACAATGTTAAACAATCAAAAATTGCCATTGGTTCCGGCGGATTTTTTGGAAAAGGATTTTTAAAAGGCACACAAACGCAAGGCGATTTCGTTCCTGAGCAGCATACAGATTTTATTTTTACATCGCTGGGAGAAAATTTTGGTTTTGTGGGAAGTGCACTGTTAATGATATTGTACCTCGCCTTGCTTTTGCGAATCGTATTTATTGCGGAGCGACAGCGAAGCACTTTTAGCAGGGTTTACGCTTACTCAGTTGCAGGTATCTTATTTTTTCATATTGCCATTAATATTGGAATGACCATAGGCCTTGCGCCGGTTATTGGTATTACACTGCCATTAATGAGTTATGGTGGATCTTCGCTGCTCACTTTTACCATTCTTCTTTTTATCATGATAAAACTGGATGCCGACAGGCAAATGGTGCTGAGGTAAAAAATAAGAGCCCCCAGACCCCCTGAAGGGGGCTTATGAAGTGTCTAATACTTTAAAGTACTTTTCAGTTACTTTTGCTTTTTACATCATTATTAATATTTCTGAAAAAATCAGAGATCTAAATCACCCCTTCATGGGGAAAGGGGCAATGAAAATAATTCCACTAAGCGAAGGCGCTTTCAGTATCGATCAATCAAAGGTATTTGTACCTTTTAATAAAGAAAAAGATGACCTGCAACAACGTGCATTGGGTAGCCTGCTGGTAGAAGTACAACCATTTGTTGTATTAACCAGAAAGGATATCATATTGCTGGATACAGGCCTTGGTTTTTGCAACCCGGATGGGGTTTTACAAATTCATCAGAATCTTATTGATGTTGGAATTAATCCGATGGATGTAACTAAAGTATGGCTTAGTCATTTGCATAAAGATCATGCAGGGGGAGCTTCCAAAGAAGATAAAATACTCAACAAACAATTTCTAAGTTTTCCGCAGGCTACTTATTATGTAAACAGGCAGGAGCTGGACTTTGCCATTGATAAAGGAAAGCCATCCTATACTCCCGAAGAATTTATCATGTTAGGGGAAGCAGAGAACGTAGTGTTTGTAGAAGGAAACGGAATGATTGAAGATAATATGAGGTTTGAAACCACCGGTGCCCATTGTCCATATCATATGGCATTGTGGATTGAAGAAGATGGCGAAATTGTATTTTTCGGCGCCGATGTGGCACCACAATTACAGCAAATGAAAAGCAGGTTTGTGGCCAAATACGATTATGACGGTAAAAAATGTATGGAACTTAGAACGCAATGGTGGAAACAGGCCCACGAAGAACACTGGACAATGCTATTTTACCATGATATAAAAACTCCCCTGGTAGCGCTATAAAAAAAGAGGCCCGCCCTAAAAAGAGCTGGCCGTTGCTAACCTATGAAAAACACCTGCCACAAAAATATAGTAAATTATTTCAGATGCAACTATATAGTCGTTTTTTTTCTAAGTACAATTACGGTAATAAATAATTGAAAGCTAACTGCTTGTTGTTGTACAAAATAAAAACCCCTCAGTGCGAGGGGTTCCCAATACAAACTATTATCGTAATAATTATTGCATGTTATTTCTTCTCAGTTGCTGGCGGGGTTTGCCATTATTCTGATTTTGTTGCCTCATGTTTTTTAAGCGTTCAATCAGTTTTTTTCTGAATTCACCATCTTTTATATAAAAGTCGTTGGTACGGCTGGCACCCAGTATTTTCGTAAAACGGTCCTGGTATTTCTTTTTTATGTTTAAAACTGCCTGCTGCCTGTCCAGTTCCGAAGTCTCCGATCTTAGGTCCCTTATTTCATTATCAAACTGCGCATGTACCGGCCAAAATTTTTGGGCATCCTCTTCAGTAAGATTTAACTCCCTTGTCATATAGGCCACATATAAAGCTTCAATTTTTTGTTCCTTGTTTCCGGGAGCCGGTTGGGCTTTTGCTGCAAAACCAGTGAAAAGTAAAAGGTATAATATAAAATGTTTCATAGTTGTAAGTTTAATTATTAAGGTCCAGGGTATTTAAAACTTCATCCAGGGTATTATCATTAATCAGGTATTCATCTGCATCGGGCAGGGTTTTTTCATCCAGCGATGCAAGCAGGGCCGCTTCTACATTTTGTCCCTTGCTTTCCAGAAACGATACAATATCATCATCAGAAATGCTGTTCAATTCCTTATCAAAACTATTGGTTTTAATAATATCTTTTGCCTCCTTCATTACCGCTGCTGTTTGAGCGCCAGGTTTTATTTCATTTTTATTAAGCATTAAAAACATACTAAAAGCCATAAAGCCGGTAACTGCTGCTGCCACTGCGTATTTAATAGCAGGAAAGCGGCTGTGCATACTCATTACTTTGGCTACAGGAGTATGGGTATTTAATTTTTTTGCAAGGCCATCAAAATATCCCTGCGGAACGGTATAAACATTTTTATTACCAATACGTGCCAGCAGTGGAGAAATAGAATGGGTTTCTGCCAAAGTATGACTGCCTGATTGGTTGTTTATTTCTGCAGAGATGTTATTGGAAAGATGCTCAAAATATCCCTGCGGAATGCTGTAAATATTTTTATTTCCTATCCCGGCTACCAGTTCAGAAATTCCAGATGTTTCAATGGCTGCTTCTGTTAATGTTTCTTTTTTTATGCGGCTCATGATGGTTTCTGCAAGGTTTTCAAAATATCCTGCCGGTACCGAAGTTTCATTCATGGAAGATAACATGGCCCTTTCTGCACTATGAACCTGCAGAAGAATATGAGTACTAAGTGTTTCAAAATAGCCGGCAGGAATAGTAAAAACATTTGACTTGGGGATGCCCGCTACTGTAGCACTTAGCGCTTTTAATTCATTTAATATGTTATCTGTTTGGTTCATTCGGAAATATAGACGCTTTTTGGGGTCAATAGTTTAACGGTTCAATATATAATCTTCAATTTTCTTCACGGCATGATGATAACTTGCTTTAAGGGCACCTTCGCTGGTTTCCAGCACACGGCTCATTTCCTCGTATGGCATTTCTTCAAAATATCTCAGGTTAAAAACGGCTTTTTGTTTCTCGGGTAATTGTTGAATGGCCAATTGCAGTTTCCACTCCAGTTTATTGCCATCAAAGTCTTTATCTGCTACCAGTTTATTGCTCAGGTAATCCTCATTGCCACTAAGCGAAGTAGCCGTCCTTTTCTTTTGTTGTTCTAAAAAAGTAAGGCTTTCGTTGGTAGCTATGCGGTAAAGCCATGTATAGAGCTGACTGTCTTCTCTAAAGTTGTCCAGGTTTTTCCAAACTTTAATAAACATGTTTTGCAGCACATCGTTGGCATCTTCATGCTCCACCACCATTCGGCGGATATGCCAATAGAGTTTTTCCTGGTATTTTTTTATAATCCGTGTATAAGCAGCTTCTTTGCTGCTTTCGTTTTTAAACTGAAAAAGCAGTTCTTTATCATCTAAGTGTTCGGCCATAATTTTTTTGTAGTACAGCAAATGTAAAAAAACCATTTCATAGACGGGATTTTAATAATAAGGTTTAAATACGGTTAATCAATAATCCGATGCATTATCAAATAAATATGCAGCACAGGAATGCAAGCTCATTAACATTTAATTAATCTTATCGTAACTATTATTTTCCTCAATCCTAAAGCCTGCCGGATACTTTTGCGGCCATAATTCATTCCTTATTAATGTTCCCTTTTACCAAAATAATTTACACAAAATTGAAGTTTATGAAAAAGTATCTTCTACTCCTCCTGTGCATTTATTCATGCATGTACAGCGTGAATGCACAAAACAACAATGGCATTATACAGGCAGTTGTAAAAGATGAAACCAACAAAGCTATTAGCGGGGTCACAGTTTCCCTTACAGAATCTAATAATGCTAAAAAAAGATTGATTACAACATCAGATGATACTGGAAAATTTTCATTTTTAAATCTTAATGATGCAACATCCTATAACCTGGAAGTTTTGATGACAGGATACAGCGCACAATCGTTTAACAGAATAAAACCAGCAGTGGTTTGAGCGCAGGCGCACAGGTTTTCCGGTATTGCCCGTTGGCCCCGGCATGGTAAATAATCAGCAATTACCATCAAGGTATTATTACCCTGTAGCCATTCGTTCTACCAACACTACCAACTATCAGCAGGCTGTGCAAATTATGGGCGGCGATGATGTAAATGTAAAAGTTTGGTGGCAGAGATAGAGAAAAGCTGGTAATTTTAATTTTTAAATTATACGTATGAAAAAAATAATATGGTTGGCAGCAGTCATGGCAGTTTCAATAACAGTGTTTGCCCAAACAAGTGTAACGGGTTATGTATTTGCAGATGCCAATGGTAATGGAAAAAAAGATAAAAAAGAAAAAGGGATAGCAGGTGTGGCAGTATCTAATGGAAAAGATGTGACCACTACCGATGCACAGGGAAGCTACCGGTTAGGTATAGACGGGGATGATATTATATTTGTAATAAAACCTTCGGGCTACCAGTTGCCTGTGAATGAAAAAAAACTGCCACAATTTTATTATAATCATAAACCAGCCGGCTCGCCCACTGGTTTTCAATACAAGGGGGTGCAGCCTACCGGCCCATTGCCTGCATTGGTAAATTTTGCTTTAATAGCTGTTGCAGAAACAAACGATTTTACCAGCCTTATCTTTGGCGATCCGCAGCCATACACCCAAAAAGAAGTAGATTTTTTTTCAAAGGGTATAGTGGCTGAAGTAGCGGGAATTAGCAATATCAGTTTTGGTTTAAGTCTTGGCGACCTCGTGGGCGATAATCTTACCCTGCACAACCCCTATATTGATGCAGTGCAAAAAGTAGGTATTCCCTGGTTTAATGTAATGGGCAATCATGACATGAATTATGAAGCCACGGCCGATTCTCTTTCTGATGAAACTTTTGAAGCCAGCTTTGGCCCTGCCAATTATTCTTTTAATTATGGCAAAGTACATTTTATTATTTTAGATGATATTCTTTATCCCGACCCCAGGGATGCAAAAGGTTACTGGGGCGGATTTACAGATGAGCAACTTTTATTTTTGGAGAATGATCTTAAACTGGTGCCCAAAGATCACCTGATTGTATTATCATTTCATATTCCTTTGCAGATGTATGACGGCGTATATCGGAAAAAAGACAGAGATCAATTATTTTATTTGTTGAAAGATTTTCCGCACACTTTATCCCTGTCGGCACATACCCATTTGCAGCGCAATGATTTTTATGACAAAAAAGATGGCTGGTTGCAGGATAAGCCACATCATGAATATAATGCAGGCACCACATCAGGCGACTGGTATTCTGGCGAGATGAATGAGCAGGCTGTGCCTGTGTCTACCATGAGGGATGGTACACCAAAAGGATATGCCTTTATTCATTTTAACGGAAATGAATATATGATAGATTATAAAGTGGCCGGTAAGGATGCCGCTTATCAAATAGCCTTGTATGCGCCCAAAGTAATTCCTAATAAAAGGCCGGGCTCTGCCGCTATGTATGCCAATTTTTTTATGGGTAAAAAAGGAGATAAAGTAGAATATAGAATAGACGAAACGGAATGGAAAAAAATGAATTATACAGAAGATGCGGATCCATCTTTTATAGCGGCTTTAATTAAATGGGATTTTACAGAAACACTTATACCGGGCAGAAGACCCAGCGCTCCGGAAAAATCTACCCATTTGTGGGAGGCCAAATTTCCTAATAATTTAACTGTTGGGCCTCATCGTATAGAAGTAAGAGCAACTGATATGTTTGGCAGAACATTTACTTCCACAAAAAGTTTTAAGGTGCAGGAAGCCATCATACTTCCGTAAAATAATTACCCTAAGATGCATCATTATAAAAGAGAGATTGTCACTAAAAATGGGAGTCTCTTTTTTTATTATTTGATGACCCGTGCTTATTAATCTGCTTTCCGGGGCTAACGCAAGGATGCTAAAAACCATTTTATCACATTAAAATACTACTATACAATTAAGCTGTTTTCTTTTTTTATGGATAACTTTAAGGCATGCATCTTTATATTCTGATCGATAATAAAATTTTATATGGTCTTACCAGTTAATTTAATTGTGTGCTGCAATAAATGGATATTGTTGTTGTGTTTAATAAGTTTCCTGCAAATAGAAATATTGGCACAACCACCCACAGCCAAAGGAAATGTTTTATTAACAAAAGATAAACCATCAGCTATCGGAAAAACCTATGCACTTATTACGGGTATTTCAAAATACCAGGCCAACGACAGTTATCAAAATCTTCAATATGCTGATG
>JBBRFX010000088.1:0-16051 GCA_038241275.1 Chitinophagales bacterium | reverse complement strand
TGGCTCATTAAAAATAGCGGCAGTGGCCCTTAGCTTAAATGCCATACCTGCAGCGATTATTCTTTTTTTTACAGGCTATTTTGACAAAGATTTGTTGGAAACCGGTACGCTTATTTCAACCGGGTACTCCGCTATACTGGGTGTTTTTGGAACAGCGCTGGCTTCCGTACTTTTTTATGTGTTGCTAAAAAGAGCGGGAGCAGTTTTTGCATCTATGGTCACCTATGGTATTCCGGCAGTTGCCATTCTTTGGGGGATTGCTTATGGCGAGCATATCGGATGGAAACAAATAATATGTGTTGCTGTGATTTTGGCTGGGGTATGGCTGGCCAACAGGAAACCAAAGTTGATTTCAGATTTATGATGTATGATTTGTGATGTATGATTTTGGATTTCTGATAATTGTACGTACAGGTAAGCCACTAGCCTTCCGAATCTAAAAAACCTTAAACCTTAAACGTTAAACCTCTTGAACTTCTGGAACCTCTTAAACCTTTGGAACCTACCTAAAAAACACAATCTCTTTTTTCCCTTCATGAATAACGGCCTTGCTACCTAATAATTTTCTTCCTTTATTATTATAAAACTTCAGGTATAGGGTATCTCCCCTGCGGGTATAGCGGCCGGGATAACGGGTGTTTTTTACACTATCAAAAAGCTGGCGGTAAAATTCAAAATAATTATTTTCCTTAATATCAAAATAAGAGTCATTCATATCAGCAATAGAGGTAAAGCTGATGGTAACTTTACTGGCATCGAAAGCTGCTCTGTCTTTGTTGAATTTATACTCAGGTGAGCAGGATAAAACAATGGTTCCAATAATTAAGAATATGCATATATATTTCATAAATACAATTTGATGAGATTGAAGCAAAAATAAGGCTATTTAATCCGCTTCACCCAAAGTAATTCTATCAGTAATTATTGAACAAAGCGCCAGCCTGCCGGCAAAGTCAGGTGGCCACAAATGATCTGTCAGGGAGCGTTTGATGGCTTCAAAAAAACTTCACAGCTAATTTTTAATTACAAGCCTCAAACCTTACCTTTGCGCCCTAAAATACAAACCTTTTATATTTTAAATACTTTTTATGGCCAATACCGGTAAAGTAAAATCCATCATCGGCGCTGTTGTAGACGTGCAGTTTGATTCCGATTCTAAACTCCCCGAAATTTTAAATGCATTGGAATTGATTCGTGAAAACGGAGATAAACTCGTGCTTGAAGTGCAACAGCATTTAGGTGAAGATAGTGTGAGAACCATCGCTATGGATGGTACCGAAGGACTGGTTCGTGGTACTAAAGTAACTGATACCGGAAAGCCAATCGCCATGCCGGTAGGTGATGCTATTAAAGGCCGTCTTTTTAATGTAACAGGCGATGCTATTGATGGTTTACCACAGGTAAGCAAAGAAGGTGGACGTGCCATTCACGCCAAACCACCTTTATTTGAAGACCTAAGTACAGCAAATGAAATCCTTTTTACAGGTATTAAAGTAATCGATCTGATTGAGCCCTATGCAAAGGGTGGTAAAATTGGATTGTTTGGTGGTGCTGGAGTGGGTAAAACAGTACTGATACAGGAATTGATTAACAATATTGCAAAAGCTTACAATGGCGTATCGGTATTTGCCGGTGTGGGAGAAAGAACCCGTGAAGGAAATGATTTGATGAGAGAGATGATTGAAGCAGGTATCATGAACTATGGCGAGAAGTTTAAACATAGCATGGAAGAAGGTGGCTGGGATTTAAGCGCCGTGAATATGGAAGATTTGAAAGAGTCAAAAGCTACTTTCGTATTTGGTCAAATGAACGAACCACCGGGAGCAAGGGCTCGTGTGGCTTTGAGTGGTTTAACCATTGCAGAATATTTTAGAGATGGTGAGGGCGAAGGCCAGGGTAAAGACATTCTTTTCTTTGTAGATAATATTTTCCGTTTTACACAGGCAGGTTCCGAGGTATCAGCACTTTTAGGCCGTATGCCTTCTGCCGTGGGTTATCAACCAACATTGGCTACAGAAATGGGCCTGATGCAGGAAAGGATTACTTCTACCAAAAATGGTTCTATTACTTCTGTTCAGGCGGTTTATGTACCTGCGGATGATTTGACTGATCCGGCTCCTGCAACAACTTTTGCGCATTTGGATGCTACCACTGTATTAAGTCGTAAAATTGCGGATCTGGGTATTTATCCTGCGGTAGATCCTTTGGATTCTACCTCAAGAATTTTGACACCGTTAATCGTAGGCGAAGAGCATTACAACACTGCCAATAAAGTAAAATTAATTTTACAACGTTATAAAGAATTACAGGATATCATTGCAATTCTTGGCCTGGATGAACTAAGTGATGAAGATAAACTGATCGTATCAAGAGCTCGTAAAGTTCAGCGTTTCCTTTCTCAGCCATTCTTTGTGGCAGAGCAGTTTACCGGTTTAAAAGGTGTGTTGGTTCCAATAGAAGATACCATTCGTGGTTTCAACTCTATCATGGATGGAGAAGTAGACGAATATCCTGAAGCAGCGTTTAACCTGGTAGGTACTTTGGAAGATGCCATTGAAAAAGGTAAGAAGCTGATGGCGGCGGCGCAGGCGTAAAATACAGCCCCTGTCCCCTAAAGGGGAAATAGGGTGGTAACATCATTATTTTTTTGTAACAGTTCTTAAATGATGGTATAAGATTTTTTTGAGCCTTGCTTTAGAATTTCTATTAAGCTTCATTGGCGTCGCACTCTTGTACATTATTTCTATATTGAACTTTTATTGAAGCGAATGAAAAGGGTAGGCTAACAAAATAATTATAAACTAACAAACCAGGTTCCCCTTTCGGGGACAGTGGAATATGATTCTTGAAATATTAACACCAGATCGTAAAATTTTTAGCGGAGATGTTTATGGTGTACAACTACCGGGCATCAGTGGTTTGTTTGAAGTATTAGACAAACACGCTCCTATGGTTAGTGCACTCAAAGCAGGGAAACTAAAAATTTTAAAGGATAAAACCAATACCGCTTCTTACACCATCAAGGGAGGGTTTGTAGAAGTATTAAATAATAAAACCACTGTGTTGGTAGAAGGTGCTAATGAATTGTAGTAATAAATAATTAGCGATAAGAGATTATAAAGCCCTTGCAATTTGCAGGGGTCTTTTGTTTTAGCAAATATTTTTGGGTTGTTGCAGCCGTTTAAAAATGCATGTTATTATATTTTAAAATTGTTTCTTAAGCATCATATAGCTCCATCCGCAAAAAGGTAGTAACATCGTCATCAGCCACCAGTTTTCGCCGATTGTAAATAAAATAAGAGAAGCAATAATTATTAAATAAATGGGGTAGCTCAAAAATAAAATCCCGAAGAGAATAGAATCGTAGTGGTCATTATCAAACCCATCTGCTGAAGCCAGTTTTTTTGCTGCATAATACAACGGTAAGTGAATAATGTATCCAATTGCTGCCGGAGCTGCCAGGCATATTTTTTTTTTAGCAGAAACCGGAACAGCCATTTTTTGTTGTAAACCGTTCAGGTCATTTTTATCTATTTCATACACAAGTGGCGATAACCTCGATTGGAGAAGTTGGTTAAATGTAAGGATGGATTTTCCAAAACTATTTATTGGATCAAATTCATTTTGGGTGATGATGCTGCCAAAGTTTAGAATTATATTTTTTCCGAAAACAGTAAAGCTCTGGTAGTTGATACCGGTGGGTAATATGGCAAGGTCTATACCTTCTTCCCAACTGCTGATAGCAAGCCTGGCAGTGCCTTTCATTAATGGACGAAGATGCCACTCATTGATACACCTGCCTTCACTAAAAATTAAAACAATTCCGTTTTTTTTAAAAATCTCTTTGCATGCTTTAAACGTTGTGTAATTATGTTCCATATTTTCTACCCCCTCGCTGGTACGGTAAACGGGTAGCATTTTTAGAGAGCGAAGTATATAACCTATCCATTTATTTTTAAAAGCATCTCCTCTTGCCAAGGAGTAAACCGGCCTTTTAAAAAGCGAGGAAATAATGATTGCATCTAAAAAAGAATTGGGATGATTACATGCAATTAATAATGGGCCTTTGGTTTTAAAGTAGTCTTTGTTATTTACACGTAGCTGTCTGCAATACATCCAAAAAGAAATAGCAGCAGGTATTTTGAGGAGCCGGTAAAGCAATGATATTTTTTAAGTGAATATACGCAGTTCTTAGTTCGTATTTTGCAGTTCATAATATAACAGGCTATCGATGAACATGTGAATCAAAAAAAAATCAACGCATAACTTTCAACCTTCCTCCTTTAATTTAACTGAGGATCTGTGGGATAATGAATCATCCTTTCGTATTGGCCGCCCAGTTGTATCAGACTCAATTTCCAGATATCTTCCTGTGCAGTATCAAAAATAATCGCCCGGTTAGCACTTACGGTAAGCCAGCTTTTCTCCTGCATTTCATCAGCAAGTTGGCCTTCTCCCCATCCACTGTATCCCAGGAAAAAACGAATTTTTCCGGGATCTATCAGGCCATCAAACAGTAATGTTTTTAATGTTTCAAAATCTCCGCCCCAGTAAACGCCTTCAGTCAACTTCAGGCTTTCCGGCAGCAGTTCAGGATATTGATGAATGTAATGAAGCGTATCCATTTGAACAGGGCCACCCTTAAATACAGGCAGGTCAAAACCGGCCAATGCAGGAATCAGTTCATCCAGCTTTTGATGATATAAACTATTTAATACAAAACCAAAACTGCCTTCCTTCTCTTCATGCCTGCATAACAATACAACCGAACGCATAAATGACGGATCTTTCAGAAATGGTTCTGCTATTAATAATATACCAGGTGCCGGGGAAATCATGTTTCAAAGTAAGATTTTATTACAAAACAAAACAAAAAAATACTCAGAGCTCTGCTGATAAACCTTCGTTAATTATAAAAATATTTGTTTTTAACAACCTGTTTAAAGTAGTTTGTTGTTTAGATTTGTGAAAATCAGCACATTTAAAAGCAGCAGCCATTCATGAAAAAAATTTTCCCCATCATTACCGTGCTTACTTTGCTTAGCTTACTGGGATTAATATTTTTTCAAATAAAATGGATTCAAAGTGCCAAAGACATAAAAGAACAACAACTTTCAGAAAATATTATCAGAGCCATGGGCGAAGCTGCTGATAAGCTCATGATTGAAAAAAATATTCTTCCTTATTCAAAAAAAAATGACCTGCTCTTTCCTTCAGAAAAAAGGCCGATGGATTTATTTAAAAATTCTATCATACAGCGTTTTAATAAAGATGAAATTAGCGAAATAGTAAAAGCTTCCCTGAATAAATATCTTGCCAAAAATGTACCTTTTGAATTTGCCATTGCCCGCAACAATATTTTAGGAGAAGAAATACAATCAGAGAATTTTTATAAATATGCAATTGATACTGCAAATTATTTGCAGCATGCTTATCTACTCGTTCCTCCCAGCGGCTCCAGTCTTGAAAATTTAACGGTAGATGAATGGCTGGTGGTTATTGTGCCTACAGAAAAATCGCTGGTATTAAAAGAAATATTCTGGTTTATTATGGGGTCTATTTTATTTACACTCATCATAACCACTGCATTTTATATTACTATCCGCAGTTTATTAAAACAAAAAAAATTAAGTGAAATAAAGTCAGACTTCATCAATAATATGACGCATGAGTTTAAAACGCCATTGGCCACAATTTCATTGGCAGTGGATGCATTAAAAAATGAAAAAGTAATTGGTGACAGGGAAAAGACTCAATATTTTACAGGGGTA
This sequence comes from Chitinophagales bacterium, assembly GCA_038241275.1. Classification (GTDB taxonomy): domain Bacteria; phylum Bacteroidota; class Bacteroidia; order Chitinophagales; family Chitinophagaceae; genus Ferruginibacter. The sequence continues at coordinate 10,280 of JBBRFX010000088.1, read as the reverse complement.
ATAAAGGAAGAGAATAAGCGAATGAATAAACAGGTAGAAGCTATATTGCAGGCGGCTTTACTGGATAAACAGGAAGTACAGTTAAACCTTAAAAGACATGCGGCACATACACTTATTACCATTGCGGTAAATAATATGACTTTGCCTGTTCAGGAAAAAAATGGCGTGTTGGATGTAAAGCTGGATGCAGTCAATGATGTTATCATGGCAGACGAAGTACACTTCATCAACTTTGTAAATAACCTTTTAGATAATGCAGTAAAATATTCAAAAGAAAACCCTGTTATACGCCTCAGCACATCTAATAACGGCACCCAGTTTAAAATAAAAATTGAGGATAATGGAATTGGAATGAATAAAGAAACACTAAGCCGGATTTTTGAAAAATTTTACCGGGCTCATACCGGCAACATCCATAATGTAAAAGGCTTTGGCCTTGGGCTTAGTTATGTAAAAACCATGGTTAATGCCCATAATGGCACAATCAAGGCAGAAAGTACACTAGGCAAAGGAAGTACGTTTACGATTAGCATCCCCCTGGCAAAATAGTTTAGGTGTCTGGCCACTATCACAAGGCTTCATTTAATAATTCTTTTCTAAAGTGGCCTGACACCTTGAATTCGCTCAAGTGTCTGACCACTTAAAACAATATTAGCCTTAATAATTCTTTTCTGAGTGGCCTGACACTTTGAATTCGCTCAAGTGCCTGGCCACTTAAAACAATATTAGCCTTAATAATTCTTTTCTGAGTGGCCTGACACTTTGAATTCGCTCAGGTGTCTGGCCACTAAAAACAATATTAACCTTAATAATTCTTTTCTGAGTGGCCTGACACTTTGAATTCGCTCAGGTGTCTGGCCACTAAAAACAGTATTAGCCTTAATAATTCTTTTCTGAGTGGCCTGACACCTAACTTACGCACAGCTATCCACATCTATCCACATTCTATCCACATTCATTTTCAGGCAAAACTCCCCTTAAAGCCATCCAGCTACGGTATGATCCCGTGTGGATAAATAACTTTCTTTAAAAAAGTGTCATAAAGTGGGAAAAAGTGTTATTTTGTGTTATTAATACTTAATAATCAACTTAATTCCCCGCATGATAGGTTTTTTGGGTGAGTACGAAGCAACCATCGACACAAAAGGAAGATTCCTTTTGCCGGCCGGCTTTAAAAAGCAACTGCCGCAGGATGCTACTGCCCAATTTGTAATAAACAGGGGTTTTGAAAAATGCCTTACCCTCTATCCCCTGCAAACATGGGAACCTATTTTTTCCCAAATAAGCAAGCTAAATGATTTTGATCCAAAAGTTAGAGAGTTCCGCCGCTATTTTTTAAATGGAGCCATTGAAGTAGAACTGGACAGTGCCGGTCGTTTGTTGTTGCCCAAAAATTTAATGGGGCATGCTTCGCTGGAAAAAGACATTGTGTTGGTATCGGCAGTAAACAAAATTGAGATTTGGGATAAAACAAAATATAACGAGTTCTTTGAATCATTTACACCTGAAGCTTTTAGTAAGCTTGCCAATGAAGTGATGAATAAACCGGATGATAAGTTGAACAGTTGATAAGTATGGAAGATTCAAATAAAATAGAAGATTCTGGTATTGCAACCAATCAACCCGGCGATTATCATATTCCTGTGCTATTGCAGGAAACCATTGAAGGACTTGCAATAAAACCTGACGGGGTGTATGTGGATTGCACTTTTGGTGGAGGTGGCCACAGCAGGGAAATATTAAAAAGGTTAAATGATAATGGAAAGTTGATTGTTTTTGACCAGGATGAAGATGCACGAAAAAATGTACCCGATGATAAGCGGGTCATTTTTGTAGCACAAAATTTTCGTCACCTGCAAAAATTTTTACGCCTTCACAAACATAACCAGGTAGATGGTATCCTTGCCGATTTAGGCGTATCAAGCCACCAGTTTGATGAGGCTGAAAGAGGTTTTTCTACCAGGTTTGATGCAGCACTGGATATGCGAATGGATAACAGGCAGCCGGTAACAGCAGCCGATATTCTGAATACCTATACAGAACAGCAACTACATAAAATCTTTGAAAAATATGGCGAGGTAACCAATTCTAAAACATTGGCAAAAACCATAATAGCAATAAGAGCCATCGCCCTGTTTAAAACCATCAATGTTTTTAAACAAGGGGTGCAGGCTATCGTAAAAGGAAATCCCAATAAATATTTTGCCCAGGTTTTTCAGGCATTAAGAATAGCGGTAAATGATGAGATGGGTGCTTTGGAAGAAATGTTGCAGCAGGCAGTTCCTGCTTTAAAGCCAGAAGGCAGGTTGGTTGTCATCAGCTTTCATTCATTGGAAGACCGGATGGTAAAAAACTTTTTTAAATATGCTGCAGTACAGGAGCCGGAAGCAGATGATGTTTATGGCACAAGGCAGGAAAGTCCATTAAAGATTATTTCAAAAAAACCGGTTACTGCAGGTGCAGCAGAATTAAAAATAAATCCAAGGTCCCGGAGTGCCAAGTTAAGAATTGCAGAAAAAAAATAATTTAAATGAGTGAGGAAATTAAAAATACTGAACCCGGTTCCTTTATAAAATTTGATTGGAAAAGCGTTTTTAGTTATAAATGGATTGTAAAAAATATTCCCTTTTTTCTTTTTCTTTCAGCCATGGCAGTACTGTATATCTACAACGGGCATATGGCAGATAAACTGGTAAGAAAAATATCAGCTACCGAAAAAAATATAAAGGAGTTGGAGTATGAGTATAAATCCATTAAAGCAGATGTAATATACCGCAGCAAAGCAAGTGAGTTGGTAAAAGCAGTGGAGCCGCTGGGTTTAAAAGAACCCAAAGACGCACCTGTAGTACTTAATGCCTCCTCCGCCCCCTAAAGAGGGAACTGGGAGTTCAATGATAGAAGATCTACAGCAAAAATGGTTGGTTTAAATAATAAGAATCTATAAAAATTAAAAGCCAAAAAGCCCCTTTAGGGGTTGGGGAATGGAAATAAAAAACGACATATTATGGAGAGTCTATTTATGCTTTTTGGGCATAGTGGTACTATGTGTCATGGTATTAGGCCGTGCTTTTTATATTCAGCAGGTGCAGGGAGATTACTGGAGAGATATGGGAACAAACCTGCAGTTAAAATATTTACCTATTGATGCTGAGCGGGGAAGTATTTACAGCGAAGACGGAAACATGCTAAGCACTTCGATTCCTGTTTTTGATATTTATGTAGATTTTGCTGCAGACGGGTTGAGAGAAAAACAAGGCAAGCGTTTTAAAGATAATGTTGATTCTTTAAGTATTTCACTGGCTACTCTTTTTAAGGATAAAACAGCAGCCGAATACAGCAAACAATTAAAGCTGGCTTATAAAAATAAGGATCGCTATTATGCGCTAAAAAAGAAAATTTCTTTTGATGAATACAGGGCACTTCGCAATTTTCCCCTGGTAAGGCAGGGCAGAAATAAAAGCGGATTTATTGTAGATACAAGGGATAAAAGAATCAATCCATATGTATTGCTGGCAAACAGAACGATTGGACTTTCCAGGCTGGATGCTAAAAAAAATGTAGGCCTCGAACTTACCTACGACAGTTTGTTGAAAGGTATTTCGGGACAGCGCTTGATGCGTTATGTAGGAGGTTCTTATATGCCAGTGATGGGGTCAGAATTAGACCCGGTAAATGGCAAGGATATCATCACCACATTGGATACGTATATACAGGATGTAGCAGAAAATGCTTTGATGAAAATGATGGTGGCCAATAATTCTGTACATGGCACTGTGCTTATAATGGAAACTGCAACCGGAAAAATTAAAGCCATTGCAAATCTTGGAAAGCAGCCGGATGGCACTTACCTGGAAGATTTAAATTATGGAATAGGTAAAGCCACAGAGCCGGGTTCTGTTTTTAAACTGGCTACACTGTTGAGTTTGCTGGAGGATAAACATATAAACATGAATTCAATCGTGGATTGTGAGGGTGGTGTAAAATCTTTTTATGGATTAAGAATTAAAGATTCTCATTTGGGCTATGGTAAAATAACGGTGAAGGAAGCATTTCTTGCAAGCAGCAATGTGGCTTTTGCATCACTGGCAGAACAATATTATCACAATGATCCATTAAAATTTGTAGAGCACCTGCAACGATTTCGTTTAAATAAAATGACAGGAATTGATATCGTTGCTTCATCCGGCAAACCCACCATTAAAACACCTGCCAATCGCAGTTGGTCCAGAACTACCCTGCCATACATGGCTCATGGGTACGAAGAGCTGGTTACACCATTGCATATGCTGATGCTTTACAATGCGGTGGCCAATGATGGTAAAATGATGAGGCCTTACCTGGTAAATGCAATAAAAGATTATGGAGTAGATATAAAAAAAGTAGAGCCGGAAGTTTTAGTAGAATCAATATGCAGTAAAGAAACACTGGCCCAGGCAAGGGAATGTTTACGAGCTGTAGTGGATAGCGCACATGGAACAGGACACAGGGTTTTGTTTGATTCTACATATTCAATTTCAGGCAAAACAGGCACGGCAGTTACAGCCCTGGATAATAAAGGGTACAACAAAGGAAATAAAATATACCAGGCATCTTTTATTGGTTATTTCCCTTCAGAAAAACCGATGTATACCATGGCAGTGGTTATTCAAAATAGCCGTGAGTCAAAAAAAATATATGGAGCAGATGTTTCAGGTACGGTATTCAAAGAAATAAGCGATCGTATTTACAGCCGCTTTATTGCCAATGTAAAAATGAATGCAACCCCTGCCATTGATAGTATTTTATATAGTTCATACGGTATGAAAAATGACTACCAATCTATTTTCAGTTATATGAATATAGGATATAGTGATTCAGCACAGGGCGGATATTGGAGAAGTATGCAGATGAAAAATAAAGGAGCAAGTTTATTTGTGCCTGATTATTCATCAGCCCAAAGCAGGGTTACGCCTGATGTTACAGGATTAGGTTTGAAAGATGCAGTGTACCTGTTGGAAAATAAAGGATTGATTGTAGAGGTGCAGGGAAGAGGCAGGGTGCAGAACCAAAGCCTTGCAGCAGGAACAGGATTTACTAAAGGACAAAAAATTTCATTGTTGCTCAATTGAGCTAAAATAAATGTTACAGGAATTATTATATAAGCTTGCTATCAGGTCTGTAAAAGGCGATACCAATATCAGTATTGAGTCTTTGCATACCGATTCCCGTGAAGTAAAATCCGGATGTTGTTTTATTGCCATCAAAGGAACTGAAACGGATGGGCATACTTATATCGAAAAGGCTGTTGAAGCTGGCGCAGTGGCAATTGTTTGTCAGCAAATGCCAACCACGTTTAAAGACGGTATTACATATGTGCAGGTAGAAAACAGTGCGGCAGCAGCAGGCTGGATGTCACATCGTTTTTTTGGTGAACCTTCCGCTCATTTTAAGCTGGTAGGCGTAACCGGTACCAATGGAAAAACTACCATTGCAACTTTATTATTTAAGCTCTTTACATCATTGGGTTATACCTGCGGAATGATCAGCACTGTGCAAAATCAAATAGCAGCAGCCATCATACCATCAACACATACCACACCAGACGCAATAAAGCTTAATCAGTTGCTGAAGCAAATGAAAGATGCCGGTTGTCAATATGTGTTTATGGAATGTAGCAGTCACGCTATAGAACAGCAACGAATTGCGGGATTGAACTTTACAGGTGCCTTGTTCAGCAATATTTCGCATGATCACCTGGATTATCACAAAACATTTGATGAATATATCCGGGTAAAAAAATCATGGTTTGACGGGTTGCCAAAAAATTGTTTTGCCATCAGCAATGCAGATGATAAAAGAGGAGTGGTGATGTTGCAAAATACAGCCGCAAAGAAATATTTGTATAGCCTTAAAACCATGGCAGAATTTAAAGGGAAGGTTTTGGATAACAGCCTTACTGGTTTGCACATGACGGTAAATGAAGTAGAAGTACACTTTAAACTGATTGGAGAATTTAATGCCTATAATTTACTGGCAGTGTATGCTGCTGCTATTTGCCTTAATCAGGACAAGCAGCAAGTATTGTTATTGCTCAGTAATATGGATGGTGCCGAAGGAAGGTTTGATTACAGCATCAGCCCGATGCAAAGAGTGGTGGGCATTATTGATTATGCACACACTCCGGATGCATTGATTAATGTGCTGGCCACTATTAAAAATCTGCGCCAGGGTTTCGAAAAAATTATTACCGTGGTTGGCTGCGGCGGAAACAGGGATAAAACAAAAAGGCCCATAATGGCAGAAGTAGCCTGTGAGTATAGCGATAAAGTAATCTTTACGTCAGATAATCCACGTAATGAAGATCCTTTGGAAATTATTAAAGATATGGAAGCGGGCGTGGGCGTAGTAGCAAGAAAAAAATATATCAGCATAGCAGATCGGAGGGAAGCCATTAAAACAGCCGTGAGCCTGAGCAATAAGGAAGATATTATTTTAATTGCCGGCAAAGGGCACGAAAAATACCAGGATGTAAAAGGAGTGAAGAATGATTTTGATGATAAGAAAGTGTTGAAGGAAATGTTTGAATTACTGGAGAAATAAACGGTCAATGGTCAATGGTCAATGGTCAATAGTCAATGGTCAATAGTCAATGGTCAATAGTCAATGGTCAATAGTAAGTTACGGATTAAGTTAAGCAGAATGACTAATGACTTATGACCAATGACACTGAAATTAATAACGATAAATTATAATTAACTACAATGTTGTATCACTTATTTGACTGGCTTACAAAAGAAGACTTCCGGTTTCCCGGCAGTGGTCTTTTTCAGTTCATCAGTTTCAGGGTGATGCTGGCTTTAATCCTGTCTCTGGTTATTACAACAGTATATGGTAAAAAGCTCATTAATTTTTTACACAAAAAGCAGGTAGGCGAAACCGTAAGAGATCTTGGCCTGGCGGGTGAGCAACAAAAAAAGGGTACACCAACTATGGGTGGAATTATTTTGCTGTTGGCCATTATCATACCTACATTATTGCTGGCCAATTTAGATAAAGTATACATCCGCCTGATGCTGTTGTGCACTGTGTGGTTGGGTGTTATTGGCTTTATAGATGACTATCTTAAATTAAAAGCCAGAAAAATTGCAAAAGAAAAAGGAATAGATTATAAAAAAACGGATGCAGATGGTCTTGCAGGAAGATTTAAAATTTTTGGCCAGGTAATGCTGGGGATTATTGTAGGCAGCACACTTTATTTTCATCCAAGTGTAGTGGTAAAAAGAGAAGTGATACAAACGGGTAACAGAATTCAGGCACCTGCCAGGAATAATATTAAATATGATACGGTAATCAATGAAGGAAAAATAAGGGTATTTGTAGATGCAAAAAATGTAATTACTACAATTCCTTTTGTAAAAAGTCATGAGTTTAATTATGCAAAATTATTACCCAAAGGCCTGGAAGATTACACCTATATCCTTTACATCCTTGTGGTAATATTTATCGTAACAGCAGTATCTAATGGGGCTAATATTACCGATGGCCTGGATGGATTGGCTACCGGGGTTTGTGCAATAATAGGAATTTGCCTTGGCATATTTGCTTATGTGAGCGGCAACATAAAGTTTGCAGAATACCTCAATATCATGTACATACCCAACCTTGGTGAGCTGAGTATTTTTATTGCTGCTTTTGTAGGAGCATGTGTTGGGTTTTTGTGGTACAATTCATACCCTGCACAGGTTTTTATGGGCGATACCGGAAGCCTGGCATTGGGAGGCATTATCGCATCACTTGCAATTATTGTTCGCAAAGAATTACTGATACCTATTTTTTGCCTGGTGTTTTTTGTAGAGTTGCTAAGTGTGATGATACAGGTGAGTTATTTTAAATACACTAAAAGAAAGTACGGAGAAGGCAGAAGGGTTTTCCTGATGAGTCCGCTGCATCATCATTATCAAAAAAAAGGATATCATGAAAGTAAAATAGCTGTGCGTTTCTGGATTGTAACAATACTATGTGTGGCCATGGCTATTGCTACTTTAAAGTTGCGCTAAAATAATTGTTGAAAAACCGCTAACCATTTAACACTGAGGTTTGTTTTTCAATTTCTGAAATATCTGAATATCTGTGAAAAAAAGGAGCCCATTAGATTCTATACTGTTGAAAAACCTAATTTAAAAATTAAGCCACGGGAATAAACGTTGTCCTGTAATCTTAATACTGTTGAAGAACCTTTTTTATTTGAGCCTCAGGATCATAAGTTGTCCTGTAATCTCAATACTGTTGAAAAACCATTTTTATTAAAACGGTCAATTAGGAAATTAATTGCCTGTTAAATTTTATGTTATTGCAAAAATGTTTTTAAAGATTGAAGGCAATGAAAAAACGAATAGTTATACTCGGAGCCGCAGAAAGCGGGGTTGGTGCAGCCATACTGGCGCAGCAGCAGGGGTATGATGTGTTTGTGAGCGATGGCGGATTGATAAAGGAGAATTTTAAAGACGAACTTATTCTTTTCGATATTGATTTTGAAGAAGGACAACACACAGAAGAAAAAATATTGAATTGTTATGAAGTTATCAAGAGCCCGGGAATTGCAGATAATGTGTTGATCATAAAAAAAATAAAGGGGAAAAATATTCCGGTACTCAGCGAAATAGAACTGGCTTACAGATTTAAAGGAAACAGTACCATTATAGCAGTTACCGGAAGCAATGGAAAAACCACCACAGCTTCGCTTATCTATCATATCTGCAGGCATGCAGGAAGGGATTGTGCACTGGTAGGAAATATCGGGGTTTCATTTGCAAGGCAGGTGGCTTTAGATCCTAAAGAATTGTATGTGGCAGAAATCAGTTCTTTTCAATTGGATGACATAATAAGTTTCAGGCCAGATGTGGCAGTGCTTACCAACATCACCGAAGATCACCTGGATAGGTATGAGTATAAGCTGGAAAATTATATACACAGCAAATTTCGTATTGCCGAAAATCAACAGCAATCAGATGTTTTTATTTATAACATGGATGACGAAACAACAACAAAAAATATTAACAACTATTCTATAAAATCATTACTAGCCCCCATAACCATGAGTAAAGAACTACCACAAGGTGCCTACCTGGCCAATGCCAAAATGCACCTAAAATGGAAAAACGAAGATATGCAGATGAGTATAGACGATTTTACATTAAAGGGGAAACACAATCAATACAACAGTATGGCTGCAAGTATGGCTGCAACGGCAGTGGATATTAGAAAGGAGAAAATCAGAGAAGCACTTCAAACTTTTGAAAGCCTGGAACACAGGATGGAGCCTGTAGCTGTTGTAAAAGGAATCACTTTTATAAACGACAGCAAAGCTACTAATGTAAACAGTACATGGTACGCACTGGAAAGTATGAACAACCCTGTGATACTGATTCTTGGTGGAGTAGATAAAGGAAACGACTATAGCCTATTAAGAGAATTGGTAAAAGAAAAAGTAAAAGCCATTGTATGTATGGGTACCGATAACAGGAAGATTCATGAAGCTTTTGGCGATACCGTATCGTTGATTGTAAATACACAAAATGCTGCAGATGCGGTACAGGCAGCTTATCATTTTGGCAGCAAGGGCGATGTGGTTTTACTAAGTCCGGCTTGTGCAAGTTTTGATTTATTTAAAAATTATGAAGACAGGGGAAAGCAGTTTAAGCAGGCGGTGAAGGATTTGTGAAAAGACAATGGTGAAAAGTGAAAAGTGAAAAGTGAAAAGTGAAAGGTCAAAAGTGAATGGTGAATAATGAAAGGTGAAAAGTGAAAGGTGAAAAGTGAAAGGTGAAAAGTGAAAGGTGAAAAGTGAAAGGTGAAAAGTGAAAGGTGAAAAGTGAAAGGTGAAAAGTGAAAGGTGAAAAGTGAAAGGTGAAAAGTGAAAGGTGAAAAGTGAAAGGTCAAAAGTGAATATTGTTGAAAAATAGTTTAGTGTTGAAAGGTATAAAACAAATGTTGAGAAAATAATTATAGCCGGGCCTCCCTCTCTTCCGGAGAGGGAACGAGGGTGAGGCTAAATGTTGAGAAAATAATTATAGCCGGGCCTCCCTCACTTCCGGAGAGGGAACGAGGGAGAGGCTGGAGAGGCTGGAGAGGCTGGAGAGGCCACTTTATTTATGTCAGACTATAAAACGATATTAAAACAAATGTTCGGGTCTTCACAAAATGAAGATGCAGTGCTCAATTCTCCCTTTGGCCGGTTAGGAGGAGTAGATAGTTTTGTGCAAAAAACCAGGGGCGACCGTGTAATATGGGCAATTGTTGTA
>JBBRFX010000087.1:0-16065 GCA_038241275.1 Chitinophagales bacterium | reverse complement strand
GTTCCCTAAAGGGGAACTTGATTTGTTAGTGTATAATTAAATTGAAAGCATGTTCTATTTTTTACGCTATGATAAAAGCCGACAAAAGTTACCAAAAGTACAACTTAACCCCTGTTTCCTAAAGGGGAACTTGATTTGTTAGTGTATAATTAAATTGAAGCTTATTTAATTCGCTTCAGAAAAAGTTAAGTAAAGGTTACCTGTACAAGTGAGTGACACAACGATGATCCTATGAAAATCAAATGCTGGTAACCAAACAAAAACATATAAATCAAACGATATAACAGATCACTATTGATGTATTGACCTAAGTCCCCATTCAGGGAACAGGGGTTACTCCTCAATTTCCTCTAATGCGCCCTGCAATTCATTAAAACTGTGCGTATCGTTTGCCTTTTTTGCTTCCTCCATGCCTCTTTTATAAATACGTACTGCTTTATCATAATCAGCTACTCTTTCCAGCAATTTGCCCAAATGATAATAAGATCCCACATAACTTGGCTCTCTGAGTAAAATATCATTAAACAATTTGCGGGCCTCGTCGTCATCGCCTATTTTAATATATTCCAATGCCAGCGCATGTTGCAGAAAACTATCTTTATCATTTGTTTTCAGATATTCCAGTAATTTTTCTATCCTGCTCATTCAACAATTTTTTTTTAAAGTTCCTTTAAAACTATCTTTACAACACTTATATTTGCACTTAGTTGCATAAACAACTTATTTGTACAGTTCTAATTATTTTATATGAAAATTTTAGTTTGCATCAGTAAAACACCCGATACCACCGCAAAAATAGCCTTCGCAGATAACAATACGAAATTTGCCTCAGAGGGAGTGCAGTGGATCATCAATCCTTACGACGAATGGTATGCACTGGTTCGTGCCATTGAATTAAAAGAAGCAGATCCTGCTACAGTATTGCATTTAATAAATGTAGGAAATGCCGACAATGATCCCATCATTCGCAAAGCCCTGGCATTGGGTGGCGATGAAGCCATTCGGGTGAACAGCGATAACTCCGATAGTTTTAATATTGCTTCGCAAATTGCAGCAGTAGCAAAGGAAGGAGCATACGACCTCATTTTTACTGGTAAAGAAACCATTGATTATAACGGTTCCTCCATTGGTGGAATGGTAGCCGAACTGCTGGACCTGCCCTATATTTCCCATGCGTTTAAGTTTGATCTTGAAGCCGGTAATGCGACAGTGATTCGTGAAATTGAAGGCGGCGAAGAAACCAATAAAGTTGCACTACCGGTGGTGGTTAGCTGCCAAAAAGGAATGGCAGAACAACGCATACCAAACATGAAAGGAATTATGGGTGCCCGCAGCAAACCTCTAAAAGTGATAGAACCTGCAACAGCAGATTCACTCACCAGCATAGTAAGTTTTGATTTACCTCCTGCCAAAGCAGGTGTAAAACTGGTGAGTCCGGAAAACCCGGAGGAACTGGTGAGGCTGTTGCATGAAGAGGCGAAAGCGTTTTAAAGCCCCTGTCCCCTGAAGGGGAACTTAGGATGAAACACCTAATTAAAATTGTTAGTTCTTTATTTATGAAGGTTGATTGTATTTGTAACCAGCATTTGTTTTTCAATTAAGCATCGTTGTGTCACTCACTTGTACAGCAAACCTTTTATCAGCAATTAATTCAAATCACTCACATAGTAATGTGAGAAAAATATACAATTATGAGTGTACTTGTTTTTTTAGACCAGGCCGATGGTCACATTAAAAAATCATCTTTTGAAGCAGCCAGCTATGCAGCCAAAACGGCTTCACTGCTGGGCACCACGGCGGATGCCCTGGTTCTGGGTACTGTAAGTGATGACCTGTCAACGCTGGGCAACTATGGCATTAAAAAAGTGCATACCGTAGCCGATGCGGTGCTTAATAATTTAGATGCACAGGTTTACAGCAACATCATTGCACAGGCAGCCGATGCTACCGGTGCAGATGTAATTGTTTTTAGTAATAACTCTGCCGGTAAAGCCGTGGCACCCCGGTTGAGTGTTCGTTTAAAAGCAGGATTGGTTTCCGGTGCCATTGCACTGCCCGATTTAAGTAACGGTTTTGCAGTAAAGAAAACGGTTTTCAGCGGCAAGGCTTTTGCCAATATTGCAGTTACCAGCGCAAAAAAAATCATTGCACTCAACCCAAATTCATTCACAATTGTAAAGACCAGCGACCTGGCAGAAGTAGCCCCTTTTGCTGCAACTATTAATGCTGCCAAAGTAACCGTTACAGGCGTAAACAAAGCCACTGGTGAAGTTTCTTTGAGCGATGCAGACATTGTAATTAGTGGTGGCCGTGGATTAAAAGGTCCCGAAAACTGGGGATTGGTTACAGAATTGGCTGATCTTTTGGGAGCCGCTACTGCATGCAGCCGCCCTGTAGCAGATATTGACTGGCGCCCTCACCATGAACATGTGGGACAAACCGGCCTGGCCATTGCTCCCAATTTATACTTTGCTATCGGAATTTCCGGAGCTATTCAACACCTTGCCGGAGTAAACCGTAGTAAAGTAATTGTTGTAGTTAATAAAGATCCCGAAGCACCTTTCTTTAAAGCTGCCGACTATGGCATTGTGGGAGATGCCTTTGAAGTGATGCCAAAAATTATAGATGCAGTAAAGAAACTGAAGGGTGTATCCTAAAGTATTTTCATTTATTATATGATATTAAAAGCCTTTCAAGTAATTTTGAGAGGCTTTATTTTTTATATTTGCCTTTTGCTAAAATCATATTACTTAAGCATATAGCCACCGGATTATGAAAAAAATTGAACTGGAAATAGTAGCACTTTCTCACAGCATTACTCAAACGCATTCATATGCGGTTGTACTGGGAGAAATTAATGGTCTCAGGCGTTTGCCCATCGTTATAGGAGGTTTTGAAGCGCAGGCTATTGCAGTGGCGCTGGAAAGAATGAATCCGAGCCGCCCTCTTACCCACGACCTGATGAAAAATTTTATGATGGCCTTTAATGTAGAGCTGCATGAAATAATTATCAACGACCTGCAGGAAGGTATTTTTTATTCCAAACTCATTTGCAGTTCGGCCAATGATACAGTAGAAATTGATTCCCGTACTTCTGATGCACTTGCATTGGCTGTTCGCTTTGGTTGCAGCATATTTACTTACGAAAATATATTAGAGCAGGCCGGAGTGATGATGGAAGATGATCAGAAAAAAGAAGCACTGCCTGCATCATCTCCCGTAACTTCTGACCAATCTGCCAAGGACGATCTTAAATCGCTGAGCCTGACAGAACTGAATACCCTCTTGACAGATGTATTGGAGCATGAAGATTATATCCGGGCCATTGCTATAAGAGATGAAATAAAAAGCAGGGGGAAGTAATTGCAATACCGCATTTTCAATATTATTTTTTGCTTTATTTTCTCTGCGAATTTATTTGCACAAAATAAATTTACCGGCCGGGTTATCAATGATGCTGATCTTATACCCATTGCAGGCGCAAGCGTTTATTTCAACAATACTTCTATTGGTACCATTACAAATGATAAGGGTGAATTCTCTATTTTAAATGCCATCAGTGGAGAAGTAATCATTTCTTGTGTAGGTTATGAAAGACTGATTCACAAATTGGATACGGGCCGGGTATCAGGCAAATCTTTTACTTTTAAACTTGTAGAAAAACAGGCCACACTTAAAAATGTGCTGATACTGCCCGATGCTTTGCGAAGAAGATACCTGGAATTATTTAAGAATAATTTCCTTGGACTTACCGAAGAGGCAGACATGAGCAGGATCATCAATATCAATGCTATTAACTTTGCAGCAGCTAATGAAAAAAAAGCTATTATAGCCTATAGCGATACGCCCCTTACCATCATTAATAGAAAATTAGGATACATTATAAAATTTGACCTGGTAGAATTTTATTATAATGAGCAAACGGGACAAACTTCATTTTACGGATATACCCGCTATGAAGATATGGGCGATAAAAAACGCTGGACCAAAAACAGGCAAAGGGCATATTATGGCAGTACGCTTCATTTTTTTCGCTCGCTTATAAACAATGATTTGGAAAAAGAAAGTTTTTCTATCACAAGAGTAAAAGCCGACAGCATAAAACAAACAAACGATCAGGGCCTTCCCTATTTTAAAAAATTTGATTTAGCCATTCCTGTAACCGTAACAGATATTGTAAAAAAAGACAGCTCTGCCAACCTCAATGTAGTAAGCTGGAAAGACCGGCTGATGGTTCAGTATTATAAAAACCCCGCCAGTAAAATTTATCTTTCAAAAAAAGTGGTGCTCACGGGCAATCTGCCTAGTGGCGTACGATCTTACATAAAGATAAACGCCGAAAATATACATATAGACTCTTATGGAATACTTACCGACCCGATGAACATATTTTTCAGCGGCTATTGGGTATATGAAAAAGCTGCCAATCTTTTGCCATATAATTACTTTCCAGATAAAATTAATTAACTGCCATGGTTGTATTTCCAAATTGTAAAATAAACATCGGCCTCAACATACTAAGCAAAAGAGAAGATGGATACCATAACCTGCAAACCATTTTTTTACCTGCAGCCATAAGAGATGTTTTGGAAATAATTGAAAACGATGGAGAAGAAGATGTGCTATTCAGCTCTTCGGGCATTCATGTACCCGGCAAGGCCGAAAATAATTTGTGCATCAAAGCTTACCATCTTTTAAAAAAAGATTTCCCCATGCTTCCCCATGTGCAAATGCATTTGCACAAAACCATTCCAATGGGTGCGGGCCTTGGCGGCGGGTCAGCAGACGGAGCTTTTACTTTACAATTATTGAATACTAAATTTTCGTTGCAGCTATCTAAAGAAACCCTTATAAAATATGCACTGCAACTTGGCAGCGACTGCCCTTTCTTTATTATCAACAAGCCTTGTTTTGCCACTGGCCGTGGTGAGATTTTAGAACCTGTTGCACTGGATTTTTCGGCCTATAAAATCTTTATCATCAATCCCGGTATTCATATCAGCACCTCGCTGGCCTTTTCGCAAATTACCGTTGGCGAAAACAAAGAAGACCTGAAGAAACTTATTGCAAAACCAATAGAAAACTGGGAGGAAAATATATTTAATGATTTTGAAAAAGTAGTTTTTGCTACCTACCCCGAGATAGCTGGTATAAAAAATGAACTATATAACCACGGGGCGTTGTATGCAAGTATGAGCGGCAGCGGCAGTACCGTATATGGCATTTTTCAAAAAGACCCTGTTATTAAAATGAACTTTCCGGCGCATTACTTTCAAAGATGGGTTTAATCTTATATCTTTGAAATATCAAATCATCTACCACCATAGCATTCTTAAACAGCAATCTTGATTTGCTGAACCACTAACTGCCCCCGGCCCCTAAAGGGTAGCCTGGCTCTTTTATAATAATAAGATTCTGAATTATCTTTCATCCCTATTATTTATTTATTCTTGCATTTACATTAAGAAGGAGGATTTCACCATTCACCTTTGACCTTTCAACTATCAAACATTTTCAATATGAACACTACTACCAACTCATCGCAATATTATTTAGACCTTGAAGAAAAATATGGCGCCCACAATTACCATCCATTGCCGGTAGTTTTAAAAAAAGGATTTGGTGTACATCTCTGGGATGTAGATGACAAACAATATTATGATTTTTTGAGTGGATATTCTGCCGTGAACCAGGGGCATTGCCATCCACGCATTATCGCCGCACTTACAGAACAGGCGCAGGTACTCACACTTACATCAAGGGCATTTTATAACAATGTGCTGGGAGACTATGAAAAATTTGTTACAGACTATTTTGGTTATGATAAAGTGCTGCCCATGAACACAGGTGTGGAAGGCGGTGAAACAGCTATTAAACTGGCTCGTCGCTGGGGTTATTTAGTAAAAGGCATTGAAGAAAATAAAGCAAAGATCATTTTTGCCGAAGGCAATTTTTGGGGAAGAACCATGGCAGCTATTTCCTCCTCTACCGATCCCAGCAGTTACAAAAATTTTGGCCCTTACATGCCCGGTTTTGAAATTATTCCTTACAATGATTTGGCAGCTTTGGAAAAAGCCTTCCAGGATAAAAATGTAGCGGCATTTATGTTTGAACCCATACAGGGAGAAGCGGGCGTAGTAGTGCCCGATGAAGGTTACCTGGCTGGCATCAGGAAATTATGCGACGAATACAATGTACTGATGATTGCAGATGAGATACAAACAGGCCTTGCCCGCACAGGAAAAATGCTGGCTTGCGATCATGAAAATGCAAGACCTGATATTTTAATTTTAGGCAAAGCATTAAGTGGTGGCACATTACCGGTGAGTGCAGTGTTGGCAGATGATGAAATTATGCTCACCATAAAACCCGGCGAACATGGAAGCACATATGGCGGCAATCCACTGGCATGTAAAGTAGCAATAGCCGCACTCTCTGTTTTAAAAGAAGAAGATATGGCAGCCAATGCTGAAGCTATGGGCATTTTATTTAGAGCAGAACTTGCAAAAATAAATGCTCCTTTTATTTCCGTTATACGTGGCCGCGGCTTGTTAAACGCCATCGTAATAAAACATCCTAACCCCGATGCTGCCTGGGAGCTTTGTATAGAATTGATGAAAAACGGTTTGCTGGCAAAACCTACCCATGGCGATATTATTCGCTTTGCGCCACCATTGATTATAAACAAAGAACAAATCAGGGAAGCAGTGGGTATAATTGAAAAAAGTTTGAAGATATTGACATAAAGAAATGCTGGTGCTAAGGATTTTTTTAAAAGTATGGAATAAATTTTGGGGAGCAACACAAAATACAGGGGCATTTACCTGGTATAGTTCTTACCAGTTCTCAAATGAAGGGCCTCAATTTAAAAAAGGAACTATAACATTAATCCGTTAATTACAATTATATTATTTTCGCTGCTTAAACGCATCGTAATTATCCTTATAAAAATAATATGATTTCAGTAAGACAGGTTGATCATTCAAATAATCTTTATAAACCATTTACAGATATCGTTATTGGTATCAGCGATGGACTTATTATTCCTTTTGCCATTATTACTGGTCTTGCTGTGATAGCCCCCAATAATGAACTCATCGTGCAGGGAGGTTTTATAGTTGTTACTGTAGGTGCCATTATACTTGGGCTTGGAGGTTATTTTGCAGCAAAAGGCAGGCATGAAAGTTTTGCTCAAAAAACAACCGAAGAAGAAGAAAAATTAAAAAAAGAAGAACTGGAAAAAACAGTGCAGCTTTTTAAACAACTGGACCTGGGAAAAGATATGCAGGACCAGGCGGCAGTAGTAATAGAAAACGACAGTACTGAATGGAAAGCCTACCTAAAAGAACATTTGCCGGAACTGGAAATAACGGACACTTCACAGTTGCCCAAAACTGCATTCATTATTGGATTATCCTACGCCTTCGGAGGATTAATACCACTTTTACCTTTTATCTACCTGGATGAGAAAAAGGAAGCCTTTACTATTTCATGCATTATAACGGTTATAGCTTTATTGGTTTTTGGATATATAAAAAGCAAAGTAAATAAAGAGCCTTTACTGTGGGGAACTTTTAGGCTGATGATATTGGGCATAGTAGCAGCGGGCGCAGCTTTTGCAGTAGCCCAAATATTTACCCGTTAGTTTGGCAAAGAAATAAAACATGCAATATTCCTAATTCACTTTTCTTTTAAGATATAGCGAATAATCGGTTAACTGGTTTTCGTAATCAACATTCATCAGGGGCGAAGTAATAATAAAATCTGCCGTAGCCCTGTCGCAGGCCAGCAATATATTCCAGGCTATGCCGAGCCTTAGCAAAGCTTTTACATCACTATCGTGGGGTTGCGCTTCCATGGGATCCCAAAAAAATATAAGTATATCAATTTTACCCTCGGCTATCATGGCACCTATCTGTTGGTCGCCACCCAATGGGCCACTCAGCATTTTTTTTACCGGCCGGTCCAGTTCGGCTTCTATCATTTTTCCGGTGGTGCCTGTTGCTATCAGGTTGTGTTTGGCAAGGTATATTTTATTGTAAACGGCCCACTCTATTAGTTCTGCTTTTTTATTATCGTGAGCCACAAGAGCAATTGTTTTTCTAACCGGGATAATTCTTATTTCTTTCATAAGTATCGCTTTAGTATTGTAACTGAGGTTTAATACCCATTTTGCACAAAAGGTAATCTTTTTGCGTGGCCGGAAAGGCGGGAAGACGTTTAATACAATTTTTTAAACTGCTAAAATATTTCGATTGACCGACTTACCGGCAAAATTTTACTCTATTCTTTTCAAAATAAAAAACAATTCGCTGCCGGCACGGGGAGCAATGGAGTTATAACAATCTTCTATTATTTTAATATTAAATTTTTGGTTAAATAAATGGATGTAATCTTCCTTGCTTCCGCCAAATGGAGGGCCTCCTTCAAAAGGCCTGTTAAATAATACTCCTGTAAGTTTACCCTTAACATTCAAAAGGTCAAACATTTTATCTGTATAAACTTTTCGTAACGTAGGATGCAGCGCACAAAAAAAAGTTTGTTCAATAATCAGGTCAAAAGTTTCGTTGAGTTCAAAAAAATCCCCGCAAATGATGCGCAGTTGCCTGCCATCAAATGCTTTCCATTTTGTTTTAAAAGCATCCACTGCTGCAGGTGCAATATCAATTATAGTAATGTTTGTAAACCCCTGCTGCAACAGATATGCTGCTTCATAAGCATTGCCACATCCGGGAATCAGGATAGCCAGATTTTTATCATGCAGTTGATCAATATATTCTTTTAGCGGAGTGGAAACAGTTCCTACATCCCATCCTGTTTGCTGGCTTTGGTACCGGCTGTTCCAATAATTTTTATCAAGATCGGTTTGTTTCATCCGTAAACTTATGTTTGGAGTTCCTTAAAATATTAACCATTGTCCATTCCACTTTTTCTTTGAATGGATGCTTTCTAACCGGGCAATCTTCTTTAATACATATAGGGCAACTAAAATCAAGGCATCCGTCTGAATGAACAAATAACTCCATAGTATCCCCAAAATTTTTTCTTACCAAATCTGATAATGCATCAATTTCATTGTGTGCTTCATGCACATTAAAATACCAGGGCACAGTAAGGTGGCAATCCATATGCAATACTGCGCCGTATTTGATAATTCTAAGATTATGCAGGTCTATCCAATTGGTACGCCTGTTTTCATTAAAACTGATCACCAGTTCTTTTAATAAATTTTCATCCGCTTCATCCATTATTCCTGCCAAAGAACTTCTTATAATTTTATACCCGGTGTAAATAATAATTAATGCAAATAACATTGCTACTGCACTGTCTATCCAGGTGATATTAGTAAAATATAATAAAATGAGACCAGCAATAATTCCTCCTGTTGTATAGGTATCCGATCTCAGATGTTTACCGCTTGCAATTAATGCCAGCGAATTATTTTTTTTGCCCGTTTTTATACAAAGACTTCCAGCCACATAATTAATTAAAGCAGTAACAGCCACCAACAGGATACCCCAATCTAATTTTTTTATAACTGCAGGATCTAAAAGGTTAACAATAGCCTGGTAAATGATAAAGAATCCTGCAACCAAAATCAAGGTTCCCTCTACCGCAGCAGATATAAATTCTGCTTTGCCATGTCCATAAGGATGATCTATATCCCTGGGTTTGGCCGAAACATATAAACTATACACACCAATCAAACCTGCCACTACATTTACAATACTTTCCAATGCATCTGTGAGAATAGCTACCGAATTGGTAATGTACCACGCCACAATTTTTACTAAAAACAGCAGGATGGAAATGGCTGCAATAATTTTTTGAACCTTTAAATTTTGATCGGCTGTGGTCATGAATGCGCAAATATATAAAAGTAAAACTTGTGTACAATTGCAAAAGCGGTTTAAACCTTAGGCTTCCGGCAGACAGGTCAGTTAACGATTTTTTAAAAATAAGCGTACACATTTTTAATATTTCGGAATAAAACATATAATTAAAAAATTTATTTATTTACAGACCGTTGTTGGGGCATTGCCGCCGACAATATTTTTAAGCACACAAAAAGCTATTAGGGCAATTTGTTGAGCAATCAAATGATCATTTAAAATATATCCTGGTATATCTATCCAAAACACCCTTCCAACCCTTATTTTTGCACCCTAAAAATTGCTATATGGATTTCCAACTTTCAGAAGAACATTTGATGATTCAAAAGGCTGCCCGTGATTTTGCCCAAGCGGAATGCCTGCCCGGCGTTATAGAAAGAGATGAACAACAAAAATTTCCAAAAGAACAAATTGAAAAACTGGCAGACCTTGGTTTTATGGGTATGATGGTAAAACCTGAATATGGTGGTAGTGGCATGGATACGATCAGCTATGTGCTGGCAATGGAAGAAATAAGCAAAATAGATGCAAGTGTGAGTGTGTGTATGAGTGTAAACAACAGCCTCGTTTGTTATGGACTGCAGGAATATGCCAACGAAACACAAAAACAACAATATTTAATACCACTGGCACAGGGTAAAAAAGATGGTGAACTTTTTATTGGCGCTTTTTTATTAAGTGAGCCCGAAGCTGGCAGTGATGCCACTTCGCAGCAAACCACCGCCGAAGATAAGGGCGATCATTATTTATTGAATGGTACCAAAAACTGGATTACCAATGGCAACAGTGCCAGTGTGTACCTGGTAATTGCACAAACAGATGTTTCTAAAGGAAGCCGTGGTATCAATGCATTTATAGTAGAAAAAAAATGGGCTGGCATAACCGTTGGTGCCAAAGAAAATAAACTGGGCATTCGTGGAAGCGATACGCATACCATCATGTTTACCGATGTAAAAGTGCCTAAAGAAAACCGTATTGGCGAAGATGGCTTTGGTTTTAAATTTGCCATGAAAACATTAGCTGGCGGCCGTATCGGCATTGCAGCCCAGGCCCTGGGAATTGCAAGTGGTGCTTACGAACTTTCACTGGCTTATAGCAAACAACGCAAAGCCTTTGGTACAGAAATTATGAACCACCAGATCATCCAGTTTAAACTGGCAGATATGGCTACCAAAATTGAAGCCTCCCGCCTGCTATGCATGAAAGCTGCTTTTGAAAAAGATAATAAAATAGATTACACCCTCAGCAGTTCGATGGCCAAAGTATTTTCCAGCGAAACAGCTATGTGGACGGCAACAGAAGCCGTGCAGATACACGGTGGTTATGGTTTTGTAAAAGAATACCATGTAGAACGTATGATGAGAGATGCCAAGATCACACAGATTTATGAAGGCACCAGCGAAGTGCAAAGGATTGTGATAAGCAGAACGATTTTGAAGTAACGAATCGTGCAAAACTGTTTATGCTAAATGCAATGTTGGTAAAATATATAAGAATGATTTTAAAGCCCGGTGATTTTTTTCGCCGGGTTTTCTTTTCATGGAACATCGGCTACTAATATTTTTGAAAAGTTTAATTCAGATGATGGAAGCTAAGCAAAATGATTACTGAAATAACTTAAACCGGGATATATAAACTGTAAAGTTAATTACGAATACCTGGCCGTTAAACATAATCTATCCACTAACGACTTTCATTACCTTCGCTACATGAGTATCATTCAAATCTCCCATCTAAAAAAACAATACAGCGGCAATTATGTTCTTAAAGGAATTGATCTCAGCATTGATGCAGGACAGATTGTAGGATACATCGGGCCCAATGGAGCCGGCAAGAGTACCACCATTAAAATATTGACCGGCATCCTCAGCGATTTTGAAGGAGATGTAAATATTTTAGGAATGGATGTGAGGGAAAACCCTATTGAGATCAAACAAAAAATTGGCTATATACCTGAGCAGGCAGCCTTATATGAAGTATTAAGCCCTATAGAATATTTAAGGTTTGTGGGTAAATTGTACCAGTTGGAAGATGCAGCAATTACTACCAAATCAAACGAATTATTACGATTATTTGAACTGGCAGATAAGGCAGATATGCGGATGAATGGGTTTAGCAAAGGCATGAAACAAAAAGTATTGCTCATCAGCGGGCTGATGCACAATCCTGAAATTATTTTTTTGGATGAACCCCTTAGCGGGCTTGATGCCAATGCTGTGATACTGGTGAAAGAAATATTATCGCAACTGAAGCATGCCGGTAAAACGATTTTTTACTCTTCACATATTATGGATGTGGTAGAAAAAATAAGTGATCGTATAATCATCATAGACAAAGGAACGGTGATTGCAGATGGAAGCTTTGAATCGCTGCAACAGCAGGCCAGCCTTGGTTCGCTGGAAAATATTTTTACTGCACTCACTGGCGGTTCGGAACAACACCAAAATACGGCCCAACAATTTATTGATGTAATAAAAAGCTAAACAATGGATAAATGGATACTAAAATTATTATTATCCCTTGTAAGAATTTTTGTAAAACAGGGAGTTGATTTAAACCGGCTGAGCATTATAACGGAAACAAAAATTTTAATGGACCGCCGCAGGGTTCATGTAAACTATAACCAGAAAAAAAATAAAGATCCCAAAAATCCTTTACTCATAACACTTGTAGTGTATAGTTTTTTTGGATTGATGATGGCTGTGATGATTGCTGTTACGCCTTCACTGGTTTTGAGCATGATATTTTTTCATGCCTACCTGTTATTTATGATGGCCATGACGCTGATAACCGATTTTAGCAGCGTATTGCTGGATACGACAGACAACCAGATCATACTGCCCCGTCCGGTAAACAGCAGGACAATATTTTTGGCCAGGCTCGTACATATTTTGGTCTACCTGCTTCAATTTACTATTGCACTTGCTATCTTTCCATTAATTGCTATTTTAATCATACATGGTTTTGGTGCCGGGCTAATGGCGGTTTTTACCATACTCCTTACCGTAGCGCTTGCAGTATTTTTTACCTACCTTTTATATATCTTAATCCTTAGGTTTGGCAACGAACAAAAGGTAAAAGACATCATTGGATATTTCCAGATTTTCATGACTTTGTTTTTTACCGTGGGTTACCAGATTTTACCAAGGCTCATCAATTTTGAAGAGATTGTTCGCAGTTTTACCCTTCAATGGTATTCGTATTTTTTACCGCCGGTATGGATGGCTTTAAGCATCGAAAGTTTGCAACAGTTAAATTTTGATACCATTCATCTTATCATGATCTTCTGTTCATTTTTTATTCCTTTGTTTACTTTTTGGATCATGATCAAATATCTTGCTCCTTCATTTTCAAGGAAATTAGCCTTGTTGCAAAATGACCAGCCCGGCACTTCTAAGAAAGAATATAAAAAAGTTAACAGCCAGACTATATCCTCCAAATTTTCTTCTTTTTTCTGTTTAGATGCTTTAGAAAAAGCAGGCTATGAAATGGTGTGGAAAATTACAGGCAGAGACAAAGGTTTTAAAATGCAGTTTTATCCAAGCATTGGCTATATCCTTGTTTTTGTATTTATCATTGTTTTTAAAAGCGGTAGAGATTTGCAGGCAACCATATCATCCCTGCCCGGCACAAAGCTTTTTTTATGGATGATTTATATCCCGATGTTTAGTGTGAGCAGCAGTAAAACACTGGTTTCTTTTTATGATAATTTCCAGGCTGCATGGATCTACTATTCCACCCCTGTAAAATATCCCGGCCAAATTATCATTGGTTCTTTAAAAGCATTGCTTACCAAATTTTTTCTGCCGCCCTATTTATTCCTTTTTGCTTTTTCTTATTATACCTGGGGCCCGGCTATTATTGATGATTTTGTTTTTGGCTTTTTTAATAACATTATTATTTTCCTTTTAATGGAAATGCTGTCAAAACATTTTTTACCGTTTTCACAGCAACTTAATATTAAAATGCAATCAGGCCGTTTTATAAAAGTAATTTTACAGCTTATTGTAATTGCAGCAATTGTTGGCCTGCATTATCTGGCTTTAAATATTAAATGGCTGGTAGCGGGGTTAATACCTGTAGCGGCAGTTGTAAGTTATTTTCTCATTAAAAAAATTAAATCCTTTCGCTGGAAGGATATGACCGTTTAGTATGGCAACAAACATAGAAGCATATAACAAAATAAAGCAACAGGCAGCAGAACATAATGCTGTATTGGTAGCGGTTTCAAAATTTAAACCAATAGAAGATATTCAATTTTTGTATGACATGGGGCACCGGGATTTTGGGGAGAATTTTGTACAGGAACTCATCTTAAAATATGAGGCACTTCCCAAAGATATCCGCTGGCATTATATTGGCCACCTGCAAAGCAATAAGGTAAAATACATAGCAGCTTTTATACATTTAATACATGGAGTAGATAGTGAAAAGCTATTAACAGAGATAAACAAACAGGCTGCAAAAAATAACCGTGCAATCGATTGCCTGCTGCAGGTGCATATTGCCCAGGAGGAAACAAAATTTGGATTTGATGACTCCGAATTACAGGAATTGATGAAACAAATTCAGGATACTAATTCCACGAATTACAAGAATGTTTCCATTAGAGGTTTAATGGGTATGGCATCTTTCAGTGATGATAAAGAAAAAGTACGTGACGAATTCAGAAAACTTTTTCAACTCTACAAAAACTTCAACCTTCAATCCTCCGTGTTTAACATTTTAAGCATGGGTATGAGTGGAGATTTTGAAATAGCGCTGGAAGAAGGAAGTAATATGGTAAGGATTGGTAGTTTGTTGTTTGGGGCCAGATAATAAATTTCCCTCCTTCTCCTTCTCCCTCTCCGCAGGCGGAGAGGGAGCGGTGCTCTATACAATAATTATCTTCATCTGTTCCACATCAGCAATGGATCTTTATCAAACAATTATCCGGAATATACAATTATGAACAAAAGAATTAATTGGAAGATATGATGCCTGGAAATATATTTTTGGAGTGGGGCTTTTGTTAAAATTTTTATCAATTTATGTATTTGAGTTATTTGAAACGTCTTTAAAGCAGATAATCAAATAACTTTATCATGTATAAGCATTATACTATGAACACAACATTTGAATCAGAAAAAAACAGGAAGGCACTTTTATACACTGCAATTATATGCGGAATGTTATTATTAATGTTTGTATTGATAAGCTGGAAAGACGTTCCCCCTACTGCACCTGTGGCGCTAGACCTCATAGAAATTAATCTTGGAAATAATGAAGAAGGTTTTGGTGAAGAACAACCATTGATAAAAGGCGAAAGGTCTCCATCGCAGGAAGAAACCGTAGTACCACAACAAACCGCAGCAGCACCCGACGAATCAGTAGATAAAGTGAATCCCGATGATAATGCTGAGGCCGATGCAGCACCGGTAAATAAACCCGTAAAAACAATTCCAAAAGTTACAAAGCCCGCTGCCACCGCACCCGTAGCTATCCCCGCACCCAAACCACAAAAACCAAAAGTTACTTATAATGGTCCTGGTACTGGCGGAGGTAATAATGCTACAGAAGACAATGGCTATAAATATCAGGGCAATAAACCCGGAGGTACGGGTGATGCTGGTGACCCAAGCGGAAACAAAGATTCTTATGGTTCTAGTCCGGGCGGTAAAATTGGTGATATCGGTTTAACGACTAACAGGAGAAAAATATTAAGTTTTCCTTCTTTTTCTTCCGATCTGAAAAAAGCAACAATTTATGCACAGATAAAAATATCTGAAGCAGGCAAAGGTAGTTTTGTACAATTAGTAAAGCCGAGCACCAGTCGTGAACAGGCTTATGCTAATAAAATAATCGAAGCGTTACGCTCTATACGTTTTAATAATTATGCAGATGAAACAGTAGAAACGATCCGTTTTAACTTTACGGTACAATAAATAAAAAACTGATCTACATATTAAATAAGCTGCTATTAAATTAGCAGCTTTTTTATGCCCTTTGGTTTTGAATTTTTAATTTTGAATTCTACATTACATACATGACCTACCAGGAAACATTAGCATATTTATACGAACAACTTCCCATGTTTTCCCGCATTGGTGCGGCAGCTTATAAAAAAGACCTGCATAATACTATTGAACTTTGTAAATCGCTGGGCAATCCCCAGCATCAATTTAAAACCATT
>JBBRFX010000086.1:0-16096 GCA_038241275.1 Chitinophagales bacterium | reverse complement strand
TTTTTGCAACTGCAGGGTATTTATATTTAATTTGGTTCTTTCATAACTGGTGCGCAGGTTTCCTCCATTAAAAATAGGAACTGATAAACCCAGGCCTACGCTTTGATTCAGGTTATCGCCAAATTGAGTAGAAAAAGCATTAGGCCTTATAAAACCAATCGTGTTTCCACGGGCAAAGTCCGGTGTCTTTACATCGTAGAGGGTGTTATTAATATCTACGGTTAAACCCGTAGGAGTAAAAGTGCCTGTGGGGGTTCGGGCATAAATAGGTCTTTTAGAAAAAGCCAGGTAATTGGTACCCACCCCGCCAAACACAGAAAGGCTGGGATACATGGATCCTCTTGCGGCATCCTTATTTTTTTCTGCGGCCTTCAACCTAAAAGCGTTGAATTGTTGCAGTGGCTGATTGGTAAGCGCCAGCCTGTAAACATTTTCAGGTTGCAGGTCTGCAATCGCTTCCACCGGGATGGACTCTACTGGTGGCGTATCTACTTCAAATGGTTCCGCCGCATCTATGTTCATAAAAGCCTTCAATGCCAAAATAGATTGTGTCACATTGCCCTTTGCTGTAATATAATTTACACTATCCAGCGCAAGCTGAGCTTCCAATTGTACCGCATTCAATTCTGGCAAAGCTCCGGCATCTACCTGTTTGCGGGTATTTCTTAACTGTTCTGTAGTTTGTGCCACCTGCACCAAAGTGATTTTTTCCTGCTCTATGGCCAGCAATATTTGCAGGTAAGCATTGGCAGCATTGAGGGCAATGTCGTTTTTTATTTTGCCCACATTGGCTATGGCCGCTTTCAGTTCCCACTCGTTGGCAAGAATAGTATTGCGTTTACTGTAAAAATTGAAAACATCAGCGCTCGTTTGCAATTGCATGCCTGCGGTAAGAAAGGTTTGGTTAATCCTTGCAAACGTAACCGGGTCCTGGTTGTTACCATTATTTACGCTTGTGTTACCATTAAAGGTGAGATTGGGGTATTGAGACAGCCTGCTTTGTTTATAGGTGAGGCCGGTAAGCCTTGCCTGCACTTCGCTTTGCTTTACGCCAAGATTATTAGCCATTGCATATTCTACGATGGTTTTTAAATTCCATTTTTCCTGGGCAATAATTGTTTTTTGTATAAAAAGGGTAAATCCCGTTAATAAGATAATAAGGCGCATGAGGTAAAAATATTATTTGCAAAGGTAGTATACGCAACTAATATTATAAGCGGCTTATTAAAGTGATTTAGAAAGCCAGGAGCAGTTTATATTATATTAAGAATATTAGTAAGCAATAGCAATGTTAGCCTAAATTTCAGGGGGTGGGGTAAAGACTTTTTATTTTATCCAGTTCTGCAGTGTTGCTGCCTAATGCAGAAAGAAACTGTGTTACCTTTTCTGCACCAATACCTTCTGCCCGCTCTAATTTAGAAATAGCCTGCTGCCTGATGCCCATATTTTTTTCAACTACATGCTGCTTAAGATTTTTAAAAATTCGGAGATGACGGATTATTTCGCCAGGGGTAGGGGTAGTTTCCATAAAAAAAAGAGTATAGATTTTAAATGATGCTATGTAGATACCAACTAAATCATTTTAAAAAACACCTCAAACTGGTAGTTTTTGGGCAGGTAATATTAAGAAATTGTTGGGTTGTATTTTACAACCTTTGTTTGCTTTGAAAAGTAAAAATAAAATTGCAAACTTCATAAATCAAAGAAAAATAATACTGATTAAAATATTTCTTACAAGAATTGCCGGATGTTAATCCTTCATTAACCGAAAAAAAAAATAAAAAAGGATGTTGGCAGAAATAATATTGAGCAGCCTAAGTTCTAAAGTAAAGTAGGAGAAAAACAGTGACACTAAATGATTGAGAAGAATAGGAACGCTATAGTAATTTGCCACAAGAAGCAGCAAGTCAGACTGCACAGGGGGTATTCCCATTTGACAAAACTTAAAAATAAAAAAAATGAAACAATTAATTTTTTCTGCAACTATTAGTTAACTAAGCTTGACATCATTTACTCAAACCACGGATATAGATCTGGGAGCAAAACACAATCAAGTGGTAAATTATTTAGACAATTATGATTTTACTAACAAATCACCAGATGATTTTACTTTTGACTTAGTATCTTATACAGGAAAACTGTATGACCCAAGCTTCATACTCGATATTCAAGCTAAAGGTGGTATTTATGGAATTTTTCAAATTTGTGGAAAGTTAGATGCCCCGCCAGACTGGTTTACTTATCAAAATGTGATAGATGAGTTACAAAAAATTGGCGAAATTGCGTCTGCATCTAATAATTTTTAAAAATCGCTAATGAGTGAAACAGAAAACCTTCCTGACTATAATTCATTTATTTTTAAAGTTAAATGAGTTGCTGTGGCTAATTTAAATGAATGGGTTAACCCATATACTCAAAACCCCTTTCCAAATCTTTTATAATATAGGCACTATCTTCCTGCCCCACATATAACCTTAGCATGCGGTGTTCCCTGTTATCTGCATTAAAATTTTCTCTTTTTATTCCAGAGCACCTTGGTATAATGAGGCTTTCATGGCCACCCCAGCTTACGGCCATCAGTATATGCTGAAGACTATCGCAAAATTTTTCAATCTGCAAAACCGTATCAACCTTTAGAATGAAAGTGAGTAAACCGCAGGCTTCCTTCATCTGTTGTTTGGCCAGTTCGTATTGAGGAAAATCTTCATCAAAAGGAAAAATGACTGCTTCTACCCGGGGATGTTGTTTTAAATAAGTGACCAGCGTTTTTGTAGTGTGGGTAATTTGCTGTAACCTCATGGGCAAAGTGCGCAGCCCCCGTATGAGCAGCCAGGCATTAAAAGGTTGTATGCCGCTGCCGATGGTCATAAACTCGCTGTTAAAAATTTTCTCAATCATTTTACCGCTTCCGGAAAGTACACCGGCCAAAGTATCGCTGTGGCCACCAATATATTTGGTAGCAGATTGCAAACTGAGGTCTATACCAAGCGCTATTGGTTGTTGGTAGAGTGGTGTGCAATAGCTGTTGTCGCAAATGGTAACAATACCTTCTGCCTTGGCCAGCTCTGCTACGGCTTTCAGATCCTGCAGCGCATAATCCCAACTGTTAGGACTTTCCAGGTAAATAAGTGTAGTGTGTGGCAGAATGGCTCTTTCAAAATTTTCTATTTGGGTTCCGTCTATATAAGTAGTGGTTACGCCGAATCTTGGCAAAATATCATTGAACATTTTTTGTGCCCATGTGTAAGGTTTGCGTACACTTACAATATGGTCGCCGGCTTTTACATTGGCCAGCACTGCTGCAAAAATGGCCGCTGCGCCGCTGTTAAAAACAAGGCAATCTTCTGCGCCATCCAGAGCAGCTAATTTTTTTCTCAGAATATCTACTGTAGGATTCAGTCCACGGCTATAGAGGTATGTGCTGTATTCATCCGCAAAAGCATTGCGCATATCATCTACAGTATTAAAAACAAAATTGCTGCTTTGCATAATGGGGGGAGCCACTGCATTAAAATAGTTTTCTCTTTCTTCGCCCAGTTCGTTGATGATGTAAGAAATATCCATAATGTTTGTTTAAGTAATGGGCTAAAGCCCCGCAAAATTTTATTCATTGTGGTCCCCCGGCTGAAGCCGGGGGCAATTCATAAGTACATTTTAATTCGTAAGTCCATTCAAAATTATGAGACCTTGTGCAATTTAAGGATCGCTAATAATTACGAATCCCTGCTTCTATATATTGTTCAGATCTTATGCATCGGAAATCATTCGCTCTGTCGTTTGTGAATTGCCATGCCTCTATAAATTGCTCCAGCCTATATGAATTGCCCCGCTTTTATCAATTGCCAAGCCTCTATTAATTTCTCTGTCTTTATAAATTGCCCTGCCAAGGAAATGTCCATGATGTAAGTTTATATAAGGGGCTAAAGCCCGGGAAAATTTTATTCATTGTGGTCCCCCGGCTGAAGCCGGGGGCAATTCAGAAGTACTGCCCTTATGAATGTCTTTGTTTTTATCAATTTTCTGTCTTTATATATTGCCCGTCTTTATTTTTTACCCTGCCCTTATGAACTGCCCTGCCAAGGAAATGTCCATAATATAGGTTTATATAAGGGGCTAAAGCCCCGGAAAAATTTTTATTCATTGTAGTCCCCCCGGTTTTAGCCGGGAGCAATTGATAAAATCTCTGGGAGCTTTTATGAATTGCCCTGGCCTTTATGCATTGCCCTGGCCTTTAGGCCAGGGAATCATGTTCATCTTTCTACTCCGGGGCTTTAGCCCCATTCATTTTTTTTGCCAAAAAATACAAAACCATAAAACCACCCAGTATTGCCAGTCCCAGCAATCCTGTGTTGGGTTTATCTACAAAAATACTAATGGCTACAAAGGTATAAGCAGTAATAAAAATTACCGGTAAAAGGGGAAATAATTTCATCTGGTAAATACCGGTATTATTTAAATGAGCTGTTTTTTTTCTGATAATAAAAATAGTGGCTGCAGATAATGCCATTCCAAAGCAATCTAAAAAGATTGTAAAACTCAAAATTTCGTCAAATGTTTTTGCCCAAAAAACAATCAATGATCCCAATGCAGCAAATGCAGTGAGGGCCGTAAACAATACATTGTTTTTTTTGGTTCTTTTTTCAAATGCTTTTGGCAATACACCTTCTTCGCTCATGGCCTGCATCACCCTTGGGTTACTCATTAATACCACATTTACATAAGCCAATACAGATAAGAATAATAACACAGACATTACCCTTTCGCCGGCATCACCAAATATGTAGCCCGCCATAATTGCAGAAATATTGGTAGATGTTTTTAATTGCTCAAACCCAATCACTTTTACATAAGCGTAATTAATGCTTAGGTAAAGTAATACTATAATAAAGATGCCGGTAAATACTGCCCTGGGAATATTCCGGGAAGGGTTTTGCACTTCTTCCCCAAAGTTAATTACCTGCTGATATCCGCCATAGGTAAAGGATACCGCCACCAGGCCCAGCCCAAAAGCTTTTACATATTCCATTAAACCCGCACTGATATTACCCCTGCTTACAAAAGCCGATTGATCTGGCAGGTCTGCAAAAAACAAAGGGGTGATGAGCAATAAGATCATCGAAATTTTAATGATGGTAAGAATATTTTGCGCACGGGCACTCATCTTTAAGCCAAACAGGTTTACAGCATAAAATAATAATATAGAGGAGATGGCTATTACGATCTGAACCGTTTGCAATTGTGCTATGTCTTTAAAAGCAACCGCCGAAATGTATTCGGCCCCTACCAAAGCAACAGCAGCCATGGATGCAGCATTGCTCACTAGTATGATACAGTTTACTGCAAACGCAATAGATGGGTGGTAAGCGTAAGAAAATATTTTATAGTATCCTCCGGTAACGGGGTAGCGGCTGCCAATTTCTGCATAAGTAAGTGCGCCGCATAATGCTACCAACCCGCCTGCAATCCAGATAAAGAAAAATATAAATGGCGTATCGCTCACTTTTGCCACATTAACGGGTGTGCGGAAAATACCCATCCCAATTACAAAACTTACCATGATCATTGTAAAATCGAAGAGGTTTAATTTTGGTTTTGCTTGCATGCCGAAAAGATACATAAACCATATAACATATTTATTCAACTTGAAAAATATATGCTCACAATCATACAGGGCTATAAATGTTTTGCTTTAGCTTTACCATTCAAATTTTGAAACAGTTAATATCCATACTATTTATTGCAATTTTTGTGGTGCAAACTTTTAATAAGCCATTTATAATGATGGATTATTATGCCAACACCGCTGCATATGCAAAAAACTGTATCAACAAAGCAAGACCTAAGATGCATTGTAATGGCAAGTGCCAGGCTATGAAAAAAATACAGGAGGAAGAAAAAAAAGAATCAAATAAAGAGGCTGCTAAAATGCAGTATAATACAGATATATTTTACAGCAGCTTTTCTTTTATTACGATAACCCCCTGCAATCTACAGCTCGTATCTTCCAGCTACGATTACTGCTTTATTGCTGCTGAAATAAAAATGCCCCGTTCTATTTTTCATCCCCCATCTGCCTGACCGGTTTATTTATTTTTTACATTCTGTAACATTTTTTTGTTGCCTTTACTGGTATTATTTCAATGAATAGCATACCGCTTTATGTTATAGTAAGATATTCTTATGGGCGCATGTTATCACTGTTTCTGTAAAATATCCGGGATTAGTATTACTATTATAAGCCATCAAATTGCGTATAGAGATATTACAGCATGTAAGAAAATATCTATAGTGGCTAACTGTAAAACTCCGCTAACGCAAAACCTTGGCTATGGTATCGTAAAGTCTAATAGCAATGGAAAAGTTTATGTTACTATTTTATTATAAAACAAATTTCAAAAATCAATAAAACAAAAAACGATGTTTAAAAAAATGATCGCTGCTATACTCATTGCACAAACACTTATCTCCTGTGCAGATAATAAGCAGAAAACCGAAGACGCCGTTACTGTTGTAAAAAAAGATACCATGCAGGTGATTCCTGAAGCGTCTTTCAAGGATGTGGTATTTGATTCAAAAAAAGACCTTGTATGCGGTATGCCTGTAACAGCCGGCGTTTCCGACACTGCCCATTATGAAGGGAAGGTATATGGATTTTGTGCCAAAGAATGCAAGGAAGAATTTGTAAAAAGCCCGAAACAATATTTAACTATTAAATAAAATACAATGAAAAAGAAAATCAAATTAATGTTCTTTATGTTATTGGCCGGCATTTCTATTGCTGTAGCTCAATCAGCACAACCCGAATGGAAAGAAATGAAAGCTTTTCATGCTATCATGTCTCCCATTTTTCATCCTGCAGAAGATGGGAATTTTGTTCCGCTCAAAACCAAGTCAGACAGTCTGTTGATGATTGCAAAAAACTGGTATGCTTCGCCTATCCCTGCCAATTATAAACCTGTTGAAACAAAAGAGACATTGAAGAAACTGGCCATGGAAATTGCCAAACTTCATAAAGCAGTTAAAGCAAATAAAGACGACAAAGAATTAATGAAAATACTTACAGAAGCCCATGACACTTTTCATAAAGTGGCAGGTGAATGTAAAATAGAAGGAGAATAAAATTTATCTGTGAAATCAATATTAGAAGCCATTGCCATTGCAGTGGCTTCTATTTGGGTATATCATTTTTAAAAGACTACATTTTAATTTCTTAATCATTTTATGCGTAGAATCATAGATTGATAAGAGCGAAGCATTAGAAAATATTCCCGAACCCGACCCTACATTTGGACTTACAAAACAGGCCGAAGGATATGCAGCCGGCGCTGCTGTTAAAGTAATTGTTTATACAAAGGAAACGGCTGTTTATGCCGGTTATACCAAATTCTATATAGCATTGTACGATTCTATTACCGGAAACAGAATTGAAGATGCACATGTTAAACTTACCCCCATGATGAATATGGGTATGATGCAACATTCCGCTCCATACGAAAATCCTGCATCTGAAGAAGCATTCAATCACCTGTACCCATGCAGTGTATTTTTTATCATGTCTTCTATGGGTGGCACCTGGACAGTGAAAGTGAATGTGCATAACCATTTGTCTGGTAAAGAAGGAATTATTACAATTCCTTTTACTGTTGCAGAGCCTGCAAAATCAAAAATGAATTCATTTACCGCTGTGCACAATGGAGAAAAGTATTTTATTTCTTTAATTGAACCTTCTTTTCCTAAAGTGGGAATTAATGATATGGAAATTGCTATTTATAAAAAAGTATCCATGATGAGTTTTCCCGCAGATAGCAGCCTGTCTGTAATTCTTACTCCCGAAATGCCTACAATGAACCATGGCTCGCCCAATAATGTAAACCCTGTTCATATTGGTAAAGGGCATTACAAAGGAAAAGTAAACTTCACTATGACAGGTTTATGGAAACTGAATATGGATTATATGTCTGGATCAGCAGTTGCAGATTCTACACAATCTTTTGAAGTACAATTTTAATTTTAAAAAGCAGGCAGTTTTTAAAAACTGCCTGCTTAAAATATTTATTATGAAAAAAGGGATGTTTTTTTTACTTTTTATTTCATTCAAAATTTCTCGCCAGGCACAAACCATTTCTTCGGTGATGGGTGCAGATAGTATGTGTGTGATTGATTTGCAGGAGCTGTTTGTGAGCAGCAAAAAAAAATCGTCTATGCAGCGATTATTTCATTTTTATAAATCAAATAACGCTTCCACCCTCGAAGATATCCTGGGCCGTTTGCCCGAAATAACCTTGCAGCGTCGTGGTTCTTATGGAATGGAACCCTCAATCAGGTATTTTAGCGGAGGCCAAATTAATGTATTGGTTGATGGTATGCGCATACACGGAGCCTGTACTGATAAAATGGATCCTGCAACAATTTATATTGAACCCATAAACCTGCAGCAATTGCAGGTGCAAACAGCGGATAGCGGTTTTATGAATGGCTCTTCAACAGGAGGAACCCTGAATATGAAAATGGCCGAACCTGATTTTTTACATCCCAACAAACTAACGGGCGTGTTTAACAGCGGATATCAAACAGCAGCACAAAGTTTGTACGAATCTCTGCGGCTTAATTATCCGGCAGGCAAATGGGCTTTGGGGGCAAGTGGTACTTATCGGCACCATTATAATTATAGAAGCGGTGGCGGGCAAATAATTTCTTTTTCTCAATATGAAAAAATAAATTACTTGTTGACTGTATAATATCAGCAAAATAAATACACTTAATTTAAAGCTGATATACTTGCAGATGATGGATGGAATATCGGATATGCAGCATTACCTATGGATGTTGGATATGCTGCTGCCAAAATAGATTCACTGAGTGTGCATTGGGAAAATAGTACAAAGCGGTTTTACAAATGGCAAACAAAAATTTATGCCAATAGTATCCGGCATTTTATGGATGATACAAAACGTCCGAATGTTCCAATGCACATGGATATGCCCGGAAAAAGTAAAACGATTGGTATTTATTCTGAAGGAGAATTGCTATTGAAGCATCAGCAAAAATTATTATTAAGGGCAGATGGTTCTTCTGCTTTTTTAAAAGCTTCAATGACGATGTATCAAGCCGGACAGTCGCCTATGTATATGCTGACCTGGCCGGATAATCGAAAAAATTACTTTTTTAAACCACTTGCTACAGTAAACATTGTGTCAGCGATTCGTTATACTTTGGCAAAAGATAATAATAACGAACCGCTTCCTTTTGTAGCGCCTTTAAAAAATATTAATTCTGTTAGTTATCAACCGGGCCATTTCTCTGTGCAACTGGAAACTGAAACTGCAATAAGCCAAAATAAGGTGAGCGGACATTACGGCGAGGATGTAACCCCAGGATATTTTTTACTTAATTCAAGGTTTGGATATAATTCATCTATATTAAAAAAGAATGCCGAGATACAGGCGGGAGTTGAGAATATTTTTGATAAAAAATATCATGAGCATTTGGATTGGGGAAATATACCAAGGCCAGGCAGAAATATTTATTTACAAATAAAAATAGCCTTTTAAAAAATTTAAAAAAATAAATTGTGAACAATAATGTCATGCCTGCAAATTTTTAATCCCTTTAAAATATAATAGTGCAAAAAAGATTTCATGCCAATAATGGAATAATAAAACTTGCTGTATGTTACAGGCGGGTGCATCAGGCAAAAATGAATACTTTCACTAAAGTGAGGACTGATTTATTTTTAAAACTTTTACTTCTGTCAATCCCGGGATGGATAAAAGCTAATCAATTTATTCAATTGCAAAAGCAAATAGTGTAATGCTGCCATCCATATTTCCCATACCCATGCCCATCATGGTAAATGCATATTCGCCCCTGGGCAATGTTTTATCAATCACCAGTTCCCAATAACCCTCCCGTATCTTTTTAACGCTGAAGCTATACTTATCACCAGATTGTTGTTTTTTACTGCTAAATGGCATCATGCCCGGATTTTTTTGTAGAAGCACTTTTCTTTTATTACTTGCTGTTTCAAGTTTATACAATACAATGGCACTGGCGGGGTCATTCATACCTCCCATGTCGCCCATGCCCTGCATAGCAGATGGGTCGATGCCATTTGCCCTCATCATAGAATCGCTTTGGCCAGATGAAGACGAACCTGCAGAATTACCCGTTGAAAAAACAAAAGAAAGCTTATTCCCATTATTGAGTCTAACTGTTGATTTTTCTCCCTCCAGCAGGTAGGCACTTTCAGATCCCCCCATACCGCCCATTCTTGTTTTGTTTTCCATTTTAGAACTTCCTTTTTCAAGCCGTATTACCGAATGAACACTATCCTTTTTTAAATAGTAAACTTCTTTGCTAAATTCCGGCTCAGGATATTTTTGTGCAACTGCAACGGTTGTAACAACAAACACAAAAAGTGAAAGCAACATTTTTTTCATAATTATCTTTTTAATTATCCTTTAGTAAATCATTACTATTTTTTATCCTTTTTAGTACCAAAGCGCCAGCCTGCAAAAACCTGCACCACGTTATTCTTTGCATCTGCGCTGGTAAATGATGGCCGTTGAGCACTTTGCAGATCTTTATATACTTTGGCTAAACTCACATTATATCTTGCCCCAATAATCAATCCCATAACCGGATGTACTTCGGCGCCCACTGCATAACCATAATCAATGCGGTTATATAAATTCATT
This sequence comes from Chitinophagales bacterium, assembly GCA_038241275.1. Lineage (GTDB taxonomy): Bacteria > Bacteroidota > Bacteroidia > Chitinophagales > Chitinophagaceae > Ferruginibacter. Next base: position 5,399 of record JBBRFX010000086.1, on the reverse strand, counting down.
ATGTTACTGTAAGCACCAGCCTGGCCGCCAGAGGTTTTAGTACTATCGGCCTGCGCACTTACCAGGTAAGCAGTTTGTGCACCAAACAATAGTGAAACATACCTGGTAATATTGATGGAAGCTAACTGACCCATTTGTATATAATCAAGATTTACGTTGCCGGTGTTGGTTGCGGTTTTATAATCGTAACCCTGGCGGGAAAAAATTAATTCTGTACGGGAACTGATTATTTTTTTTGATGCCGGCGCTAAAAATAATCCAGCATTAAATCCTGATTTATTGCTGCTGTTAATAGATGCTGCATTACTTACTTTGGCAAAGTTTACTCCCGCTTTAATTCCAAATTGTGCAACTGCAAAAAACGGTGCAAGTAAAATAAATGGGAGAAATAATTTCTTCATTGCGTAATGTTTAAAGGTTAATGATTATTACAAAAAATCAATCGCTGTTGCTCCAATCAATACCAAAGGCAAAAACAGTAAATTCTTTTAACTCCATATTTTTAACCCACACAAAACCATACTCCCCTGCTTCCAACTGTTCTGGCAATTGTATTTGATAGTTATCCTTCGAGATCATTTTTACACTAAAGCTCATCAGCTTTCCCTTAGCTTCGTCCTTATCTGTTAATAAACCTTCTTTGGCAGTTATTGTTACTTGTCTTTTTTGTTCAACAGGAATAAACTGGTATAATTTAATATAAGAAGTAAGGTCAATTACGTCGCCACTTGTTTTAATAATAAATACAATGTCTTTTTTAGCAACAAATCTTATTTTGGAAGAAGTTGCATCCATACTTAAAATTTGTTTAGCGCCTTTTAAGCCAAGCGTTTTCTTTTTTGTTGTGAGCAATGCACTTGTATTTTCCAGTTTAATTAATTTGTTGCCGCTTTTATCAAAATAATATGGCTGGTTTATATATTCTGGTGTTGGTAAAATAGTTTCCTGCACTGCTGATTTTGCCACTGGCTTTTTTGCAACTTTATTTTGATGCTTTATGATAATGGTATCATATTTTGCTCCTTTTTTAAAAGTTTTATTTTGAGCTTGCACAGTTGTATTTAAACAAAACATCACAAAAAATAGAACCGGAGCAAATTGTATTTTCTTTTTCATGATGAATAATTTTAAAAATAAAATTTCTTATTTATTTACGAAAAATGTTTACAACAATCATAATAGTTTTTTGTTTTTGCAATGTAAAAATATACACTGCAATATTGCTTTTAATCCCCTAAAACAGTGATTATTGCTGTATGGGTCTATTAAAAATGGTACTTTATAAAAATGGCGATAGTTAATTATCACTTAATTTCTTTACAGTAAACTTTACAAAACTTTCGCCGCCTTCCTTTCCCATTATCAAAATAGTTTGCTCCTCTTCTTTTAATTCAAACCTAACCTGTGTTGGAAACGCAGGCAACACACCGGCAGTAAAAGCTCTTGCCATTTCTGTAGTGCTTGTATAATCATTGCCTCTGCCTCCTACCGGTGGACAAGTAAATTTTAGTAACGGAATGATTGTTGGGGCCCGTTTAAAAAATATTTCTACCCATGGGTTACCATCAGGTGCTGCAGGTGGAATAACCCGTATGCTGCTTACACCCAATATGTGTATGTTGCCGGTACCCGGCTGCAGTTGTTCAACTTTACATTTGCCTTTATAATCTAATTCACTGGTTGTATTTCTATTTTCCTTCTCAATTACTTTTGCTTCTTTACCTGTAACAGATACTATAAAGCTACCAGTGTCTTTGTAGTTTACCGCCATAAATTTATCTGCTGATGGTGCTTCATACATACTGTGTATCATGGTTACTTTATAGGCGTTATCGTAAATAAGAATGTTGCTTACCATATTAAAATTATTGTACTGAGAAATGGAGGACGACAAATTGCGTATTGGGGAAACACTTATGGCAACTGGGTTTTGCGAAGGAATTTGTGCAGGCGCTTTAAAAATAGCAGTGCCATTTGAAGATGCTGAAATAAAGCCGATAGCAGCATTTCCTTTTTCAATACTGTTTACACTCCATTTCATTGAAGGGTATTCAATTTTCAGCGGTATTATTTCTCCTTCCTCTTCTGTATCTTCATATACAGCACCTACAATTTTCAATCTTATGCTTCCATTTATTTTTACCCTGGTATATTTAGGCAAAATTTTGGCTTTGCTAAAATTTACGTAGACACTAAAATGGTTGATGTACCCGGTTATTGTTTTAGCCACAGTATCCGTTACAGTTTTACCGAGCTTATACCATTTACCATTATCATCCTGCATTGCAATACCAATTAATGCCTGCATATTGTTAACCGTATCTTCATTTGCGTAATTAAAAATTATGGTTGCACGTTTTTTAAAAACAATACCAGACGGTTCCATTCTGTAAGCTTTGCCATTACCATTAGGTGCCATATTAAGAACTGGCTGAATGCTGATTGATATTTTTTTCGAAAGAGCCTCTTCCGGAAAAATTAATGTTACTATACCATCCGAGGAAGAAATGTTGCCACCATCTTTTCCAATTTTTATTTCCGTTTTAACGCCATCATCTTTGCCAAATCCGGTAACAGCAATTTTGGCAGTGGTATCTTCAACCGCATCCGTTTGGGCAGCGGCATTTATTGCCAACAATAAAAAGAGAAAAGAAATTATTTTTTTCATAGCCTTTAAATTACTGTGTGGTTGTTTTTGTATATTCTATAATAACTGCCCGCAGATAAATATTGCCGGGAAAAGGAATGGTACTAATTTCGGTACCTACCGATAAGTAATAGGTGTAAAGCGAATTATCCACTACAGTTGTAGAAATGGGAGTTTGATACAAGGCCAACCCAGCGGAACCGGAAGACACAAGAGAGCCATAATTATCTGCAAAAAAAACACCTGTTATTGTTTTACGGTAAAGTGTAACCCGCAAATCATCTGTGGTAGAATTATCATTTATATACACTTTTAAGTTTATCAACGTAGCGCCATCAGGTAATTGTACCGGAGCTATAATTCTTTTACCTGCTACATTTGTTTGCATAGTAATTTCTCCATTTCCAATGCCTGATATAGTTGTATCTGAGCTTTTTTCAGGAATAAAATTAATTCCCGACAGGGTATAAAAAAATGTTTTTGGTGTACTGTATATAAAATTAGCTGCCTTTGTATTTCCAGCCACTTCTAATTTCTCTGACGGGTTTGTGGTACCAACGCCAACATTTTGTGCTGATGAAAAGAAGTACATTAAAACCATTGCTTCAATTAACAATATCTTTTTTATGTCATTTACATTTATAAAATCGTGGATAGCTTTAAACATAATTTTTATTTTATTTTTAACCTGAATCGTGTTGCTTACAAATGGTTAAACTAAAGATAGTTGCCTATACAAGTCCATGAAAAAATATATGTCCACTTGCTAAACATTTTAAAAAGGAATCACTTTAGCTGTAAGCCTTCCTCCAGGAATTTCATAAGTTCCCGTATAGCCTGTAGCATCCGTAATGGTAGGTCCATTTATTTTTTTTACTTTCAATGTAAAAACATAGTTGCCTGCAGACAATGGGAAAATTGTACGATGTAAAAAACTTAGGGTAGTTACTCCAATTACATGAGGATTGGCACATACAATCGCTTCATAAGACTGTGAAGGATCATTTAATAACAAATAAACACTTGCATCGCCACAACCAAAACAGCCCCCAGAATAAATACCCAGAATACCTGATACTTCGATATATGAATTTTGCGTAACTGTTACGGTAACACTAGTAATTGTTTGTTGATCTCCATTATTTACAAGTGTGAATGATGAAAGCCCTGAACTTACAAAAGTGGTGACAGGTGTAATCCATACGGGAGGCGATGAAGGACCATTGGATTTAAGTACCTGCCCGGCCGTACCCGCATTTCCATTTATCATTAAAGCACCATTTGCTTTTACCCTAAACCGTTCTGTGAAAACACCTGCCTGATCATACCCTAATGCAATATCTGCACTCGGGTTATCTGCATATATCTGTAAAAGATTCCCTTGCACTGCCATCCCAACATCGCCTGTAACACCCGGATACAAAGTAATTTTTTTACCCAACGAGGCTGCAAAACTTAAAGGTGCATTTGGTGTAGTAGTGCCAATGCCTACAAGCCCCATCATTTTTACATTACCATTTAATGTATTCATACCAAAACCCCAGCCTGCACCTGCGGCCCCATATAGTCCTGCATAAGTATCATTTTCCAATCCTATAAAAGATTGTATAGAAGTATTAGCAGCATTATTTAGCCATATACCTGCTTCTCCGTCTGCACCAGTACGAATGCGCATTCTGCCAGTAATATCTAATTTGAAAAAGGGATTATTTCCTATGCCTACATTGCCATTTCCCTTTACCCTCATTGCTTCTGTAAATGAACTGCTGTTGCCATAGCCAAAGGCAATATCATCAAAAAAAGTTTTAGAAAAAATTTGAAACAATCCACTTTGTATGCCCATTCCATAATGTGTTGGGGTACCATCTGTCCATAAAGAAATTTTATCGCCAAGATTACCATTAAGAGATAAAGGAAATTGCGGGGTAAGATTGCCAATGCCTAAACGATTGCTAAAATATCCATCACCACTAACAAAGCTGGTATAAAAAACAGGGTTGCCCGAAGCATTCCTGTATTCTATTTTTCCAATACCGCCAATATTATTATAAAACAATCCATCCGCTGCTGCTGAATGTTTCATCAGGGCCTGGCTTACCGGGGCATACAAAAAGGCATTTTTCCATTCAATTTTTGCAGAGAGTGAATCGAAGGTCATATAATTAGATGCCCCGCCAATCCGCTGGTTACCTTTTACATCCAATGTGGCCTGTGGTGTGGTAGTGCCAATACCAATATTTTGTGCCGATATACTTAAAGAAGTAAATGACAAAACAAAAAAGATAATTTTTTTCATAACATTTTTTATTGGTTATTGTCTCCGCAAAGAATCTTCATTAATGCTCATCCTTAGCTGGCCGGGCTTTGATTTTTTATATCATACTCAACTCTCCAAAAAGCGGTCTTTATTTTTCTTCTATCTGTGCAATTAAAATGAACTGTATTGTTTTTCACTTTATATCTGCCGGAGCCTTCAATATTAGCGGGGTTTACATAATCAACATATTCATGATATAAAATTAGTACGCCGTTTTCTGTAAGTCTTCTCCGTCCAACCGGGCGGTCATCCAAAGTAAATCTTATAGAAGGGATTTTTCAATACGATTCACGCTTCACATAAGTACCATTTAATCTTTCATCATCTCCTGGTGGTAATTTTATGAATGTCTAATCTGTTTGGTTTTTCTATTGGTATACTTAAATTCAAATGTAGATTGCGGGTATATGATATCAATCACCCGAAACAGTGATT